>SKOR01000089.1 GCA_007119965.1 Syntrophomonadaceae bacterium | reverse complement strand
CTTCATCAGGCAAGCCTTCTGCACTTTGCTTTACAATTTCATAAACTATCCTGCTGTCAGTTTCTATCGGAAGGTGGTGACCATGCTGTTCAGTAGCTCCCACCGGTATAACCAGCAATGATTTATTCTTATTGATTTCTTCAATTTCGCGCCAGCTAAGTTTACTCACATTTCTTGACCGCTTCGGGGCTGACATAAAGACACCTCTTCCTGAAGGTTCTAACCGCCTGTCCATTTCGCTTAATAAGCACAAGAACTATGCATACTTATAGAACTCCATATTTCTCATAAACATCCTTGAGCAGTTTACCTTTCAGCAGTTCTTCCCTGCTGATATTTTCTTTGGACACTTTCTCACGAGCTGCATTAACAACTTCACCGGCAATTTCCCTGGGAATTACTATAACCCCGTCGATATCGCCAAAGATGATATCATTGGGCTTAACTTTAACCCCACCGCAGTTCACGGTACAATCATAATCAAAAATATAGCCACGACCCTGCGAATCTAAAGGGCGGTAACCAACGGCAAAAAGCGGAAAATCCATCTTTTTTATTTTCCATATATCCCTGGAAAGCCCGTCAACAACTGCACCCTTGCCACCTCGCATCATAGCTGCAGTGGTAAGTAATTCTCCCCAGATACCACTATAGGTTGAACCATTCGTGTCAATTACAACAATCTGCCCCTCTTCAACACTGTCAAGAGCTGCAATCTCTTTCTCATAGGGGTTTTCGTAAACATCCTGGATATCTGCCGCTAAAAGTGTCTTGGCCCTGCCTACAACTACCATATCTTCATTTACGGGACGGATGTCATGCCGCATAGCCTGCTCTCTGTAACCCAGACTATCCATAACATCACAGCAGACGGCAGTGTATAGTTCCTTCTTCATGACTTCAAACATTTCGAGTTCATCTTTAAATGAATTCATGATAATCACCTCAAATCATAATTAGTAATTGCCACCGGTATTATCTCGTCACCTTAAACGATCCTGGCAACCAACGGGCATGTAATAGTCAATCCCTTCACATCACCCCCGTAAAAATGAAACAGTTGGCCTGGTATAATATTCCAATGTGTTTCATATAGCGAGATGCTGTTTCATTAATTTTGCAAACCAATTCGTTCCTATCGGTTTAGAGCCCCGAAACACTTACTGTCGTTTCACTCAGCAAAACACCGTTTCACTAGTAAATTATGTATTCTACACAAATTAAAAAAATCCTTCACAAAAGCTGAAAAAATCCTTTATGCTTTTTTAAATGGATATCGCTAACTCATCGCGGCAGGAGAGATGCTTTTTCCTAAGCCTTATTCCTGCTCAGAGAACCTTTTTTCCCTCTTTTTTTCACTAACTATTACCAGCACTACTCCTAACTCATAAAGAAGCAACAGCGGTAATACCAAAAACATTTGAGAGACAACATCTGGGGGAGTTATGATTGCAGACATGATTAACATGATCAGCAGCGCAATTTTACGGTATTTTTTTAAAAAATCAGATGTCAACAGGCCGATTTTGCCCAATGACCAAGTCATAAGAGGAAGTTGAAAAACGATGCCAAAAGCGAGGTGAAAAGAAATGAAAAATGATATATATTCACTGACTGTAAACTGGGGCACTAGCTGCGCAGAAGCAAACTGGAGGAAAAAACGTATAGCGATCGGGAAAACAACAAAGTAGGCAAAAGTTACCCCTGCACTGAATAAAATTATTGCTCCCAAAAGTACGCATATATAGAATATTTTTTCCCCCCTGTTTAAACCCGGGAAGACATATGCTGATATTTGATATAAAATTAGCGGCAGCGAAATAATGAACCCACTAAGAAATGCCAACCTTAAGTTTGCTATAAAAGCTTCTGGAGGAGTCAGGTAAATCAAACTGTAGTCCCCAAGAGCACCAACTAAAATACTTCTTATCGAATCAACATAAGTAAAACTGCCTATAGCAGCTAAAAACAAGCAGGCTGCTGAAATAGCCAGTCGAACACGCAGCTCGGCCAGGTGTTCAAATGCTGTCATGTCAATGTTTTTATTCCTTCCCATGCTGTTAGTAGATCTCCTTCACTTGAGGTCAGACTGACAATTAAAATGTCATTAAGCAAATTTTATAGTTATGACAGGAATTATACAATAAAGAAATAATTTAACCAAAACTGGAACAGGAATCTAAAACTTAAAACATACCTTCGTTTGACGAAAAGAACTTTTATTTCATATACTTGAAATAGAGGTGGAGAAATGAACAATTCTGTAAAGACTGCTGCAACTTATGATTTTATGATGAGAGCTTTTGATCGTTTAATGATTAAAGGCTGGAGGAAGCAACTTTGGGCCGGTGTCAAGGGTCCCCTGGTTTTAGAAGCAGGCGTGGGAACCGGTTTAAACGCTGATTTCTATAAAGATGATTTCCATATTACTGCCCTGGATAACAATCATAGCTTCCTCGGGATAGCTCGCCGGCGGGCCGAAATAAAAAAGAAGAAAGCAGATTTTGTATCAGGTGATATAGAAAAACTTCCCTTCGCTTCTAACAGGTTTGATACCGCTCTTACCACTTTTCTTTTCTGCCAGTTGGAAAAACCACAGTTGGGAATGGCCGAACTCAACAGGGTTCTGAAGCCGGGAGGACAACTATTACTTCTCGAACATGTCCGAACTTACGGTTTACTCGGTCGTCTCCTGGAAATAATATCGGGACCCTTATACAAGATGACTGGCGATCATATAGCCAGGGATACTGAAGAAATTACCGCTGAAGCCGGCTTTGTCAATATTTCGGCCAAACCACTATTTACAAGAGGAGTAAAAATCATCAGCGCTGAGAAAAAACAGATTTTAAGCCACCGGGACGGTCCGGTTACTTAGCAGGGTTGCCGCTGCCCGGACTTTTCACTTATCCATCCAAAAATACAGGCCGGTTACAGCACGCTGATCTCATGGTTATCAAAGTGCAGCACCCGCTTTTGCTGGAACCCTTCTATTTATGTATATATTTCTAAATGTCACCGCAGACAAAACAACCACCCCACCAATTATTGCCCAAAAATTAGGGGTTTCACCAATTACGATGAAAACCCAAATCGGGTTAAGAAGTGGTTCAATAATTTGAATTAACACAGCATCTAATGCTGCTAAATACTTTATCGCGCTACAATACATAATAAAGGAAAGACCTATTTGTAATGTGCCCATATAAATAAGTGGCAACCAATCATTGGTAGTTGGCGGTTCTTGAATAACAAAAAATGCACAGATAAGCGCAGTGATAATATTCCCCAAAACAATTGTTTCAAGAGTTGAGCCGTCTTTTTGAAAGCGTAAAAATAATATCATAAAGGCGAAGGTCACTGCACTAATAATTGCCATTATATTGCCCCATAACCCTGTTACTGCAAATTCATCAACAAAAAATAAAGCCATCCCAACTAAAATCACAGACAAAATGGCCCAGTCTAGCCGGGACACTTTTTCCTTAAGAAGCCATGCTCCAAGCAATGCAGTAAAAACCGGGGCTGTATAATGAAGGAAAACAACATTCGCAGCAGTAGTCATTTTTGTTGCAGAGACAAATAGTATAATTGTAGCAGAATATGTTACTGCTCCGGCCAGTTGTGGAAAAGACCAATTAAATCTTAGACTTTTATGATAAATAGCAATCATCATTACTGCAGCGATGACACTGCGTACACCTACTATAGTAAGAGGGCCTAAATCAATCATTTTTATGAATAAACCGTTAGTGCTCCAAAGAATTGCTGCTATCAATACAAATACTATCGCTTTGTTTCGACTAAAAGG
>SKOR01000108.1 GCA_007119965.1 Syntrophomonadaceae bacterium | reverse complement strand
TGAGTTACTGAGTATATCCTGAATAAACGAGGTGAACAATATGTTCATGTTTGGAAGATTTACTGAAAGAGCACAGCAGGTTCTGGTCCTGGCCCAGGAAGAGGCCAAGCGTTTGAACCACAACTTTATTGGCACCGAACACCTGCTTTTAGGCCTGGCTCGTGAAGGCTCGGGCATTGCCACCAGGGCCCTTCAGAATATGACGGTTGATCTGAACCGTGTCCGCCAGGAAGTAGAAAGAATTACCCCGAAAGGTGAAAAGGTTGTTCAGCAGGGGATCAGCTATACTCCCCGCGCTAAACGGGTGGTCGAGCTGGCCATTGAGGAGAGCCAGAACCTGGGGCATAACTATGTCGGAACCGAGCACCTGATGCTCGGCCTGGTTCGCGAAGGCGAGGGTATTGCCGCCCAGGTCCTCTCCAACATGGGGATTGATTTGAAGCGGGCCCGTAAAGAGGTCATTGAGCTGTTAGGCGGCGAAGAAGGCGGGGCAAGGACTGCGGAAGATGAAAAAACAGAGCCGCAGACTCCCACTGTCGATACCTTCGGCCGCGACCTGACCAGGCTGTCGAAAGAAGGGAAGCTGGACCCTGTTATCGGCCGTGAGAAAGAGATCGAAAGGGTGATCCAGATTTTAAGCAGGCGGACGAAAAACAACCCCTGCCTGATTGGTGAACCCGGTGTCGGTAAAACTGCCATCGCCGAAGGTCTGGCCCAGCGGATTATCGAGGGCAAGGTGCCAGAAATCCTGCGCGATAAGCGGGTAGTGACAATCGAGCTGGCTGCTGTCGTTGCCGGGACAAAGTACCGCGGCGAATTTGAAGAGCGCCTGCGCAAGCTGATGAACGAGCTGCGCCAGGCGGGCAATGTGATGGTTTTCATTGATGAGCTGCATACCCTGATCGGGGCGGGTGCCGCCGAAGGGGCGATCGATGCCTCCAACATTCTCAAACCGGCCCTGGCCCGCGGTGAATTGCAGTGTATCGGGGCGACCACCTTAGACGAATACCGCAGGCACATTGAAAAAGACCCGGCCCTGGAGAGAAGGTTCCAGCAGATTATTGTCGGTGAGCCGACCCGCGAGGAAAGCATTGAGATCCTTAAAGGCCTGCGCGACCGCTACGAGGCCCATCACAAGGTTAAAATAACCGATGAGGCAGTCGAAGCTGCAGTTAAACTGGGCGATCGGTACATATCAGACCGGTTCCTGCCCGACAAAGCGATCGACCTGATCGATGAAGCGGCCTCAAGAGTGCGCATCCGTAATTATACCGTGCCGCCCGACTTGAAAGAGGTTGAAGAAAAACTCTACAGCCTGCGCACAGAGAAAGAATCATCGGTGCGCAACCAGGAGTTTGAAAAGGCAGCCAAGCTGCGTGATGAAGAACACAAGCTGAAAGAAGACCTGGAAGAGCAAAAGAAAGAATGGGAGCAGAAGATAGGCGCTTCGGACCTTTCACTGGTTACCGAGGAAGATGTTGCCTACATTGTCTCCAGCTGGACAGGGGTCCCGGTAAAGCGCCTGGCCGAAGAAGAGTCAGTGCGCCTGATGAACCTGGAAGAAACCCTGCACAACCGGATTATCGGCCAGGATGAAGCTGTCCGTTCGGTATCCCGCGCCGTGCGCAGGGCCAGGGCGGGGCTGAAGGACCCGAAGCGGCCAATCGGCTCGTTTATTTTCCTCGGTCCCACCGGTGTCGGTAAAACCGAACTGGGGCGGGCTTTGGCCGAAGCGCTCTTTGGTGACGAAAATGCGATTATCCGCCTGGATATGTCCGAATACATGGAGAAGCATACCGCTGCCCGCCTGATCGGAGCGCCTCCCGGCTACGTCGGGTACGAAGAAGGCGGCCAGTTGACCGAAAAAGTGCGCCGCAACCCTTACTCGGTCATTCTGCTCGATGAAATAGAAAAAGCGCACCCGGATGTTTTTAACATCCTCCTCCAGATCTTAGAGGACGGGCGCCTGACCGACGGCAAAGGCCGCACGGTCGATTTCCGCAACACGGTGATCATCATGACCTCCAATGTAGGGGCCAACTTCCTGAACAAGTCCACGGTGGGCTTTGGGGCGACTGATGAAGAGGCCGATTACGACCATATGAAAGAACGGGTAATGGACGAGCTGAAGCGGACTTTCCGTCCCGAGTTCCTGAACAGGGTAGACGACCTGATCGTCTTCCACTCCCTGAGTGAAGATCATATCAGGCAGATTGTCGACATCATGCTCAACGAACTAAACAAGCGGATTGAGGAGTACAGCCTGCACATCGAGGTGTCAGATGATGTAAAAGGCAAGCTGCTTCAGGAAGGGTTCGACCCCACTTACGGGGCGCGGCCGCTCAGGCGGGTGATTCAGCGCCGCCTCGAAGATGGCATTTCCGAAGAGCTGCTGCAGGGGAAAATTGCTCCGGGAGACACTGTTTCGGTAAGTATAGATGAAAAAGACGACCTGACCTTTAGCAAAAAGTAACCTTCAGAAGCCCTCCCCACCGGGAGGGCTTTGTTTAAAAATTATGAAAGTACCAACTTTTAGGCTTGTAAAGGATTTTTAGCCTGTTTTGTCGAATAGAAGGTAGTCAACAAATTCACTATGGGTATATTTTTTTGCCCTGCTTAGGGGTGTAAATATGAAAATCGCTGTATCCGGTAAGGGCGGCGCGGGCAAATCTACTGTGTCCGCGCAATTAGTGCGCTATTTTACCCTCAATGAATTGCCGGTTTTCGCTGTCGATGCCGATCCCGACGCCAACCTGGGGCTTATCCTCGGTTTGGACCCGGAAAAAATCGAAAAACTGGAACCGTTGATAGAACTGCAGGATGTAATTGAGGCCAAGAACGCCGGCGGCGGCACTCTTGTAGATCTCAACCCTAATGTTGATGATGTCCTCGAAAACTATACCCTGCATGAGGGCCCGCTCAGAATACTGAAAATGGGCTCCGTCAAAGGGGGGGGATCTTCCTGTTACTGTAAGGAAAACTCTTTTTTAAATGCCGTGCTTACGACTATGCTCCTCGATCGGGATGAGGGTGTTGTCCTTGATATGAGCGCGGGTATTGAACACCTGACCCGCGGCACTGCCCGCGGCGTAGATATGATGCTGGTGGTTGTCGAACCGACCCGCCCCGGCGTCAGCACTGCTAAGGCTGTCGACCGTTTGGCCGCTGATTTGGAAATCGGCCGGGTTTACTTTGTCGGCAATAAAATCCGCAGCGATCAGGATCGCGCTTATCTCGAATCGCAGCTTCCCCCTGAGCGTTTTGCGGGAATGATTCCATTTTCTGAACAGGTCCTGGAAAAGGCCCGCCGCGGTGAAAACCTGGTAGGCACCAGGGATGATTTTTTACCCGGCCTGGATAAAATATTCGAAATGGCTTCCGGGAGGTGAAGCGAACAGTAGTTGCATTTATGATTTACGTGGTTTCCCAGCGTGAAATAAAACAATTAATCAAGGGGACAGATTAGTATCAAGAGAAAATTCCGTATCTCACAAATCTAAAGGAGGTAAAACCAGATAATGTCCGAAGGCAAGAAAAAAGTAGATAACAGAAGGACAATTGATCCGGCGGCGCTGCAGGTTATCGATCATAATGACGGTAACGGTCAGGTAGAAACTACTTACGAGCGCTATGTTAAGATGCAGCCCCAGTGTAATTTCGGGCGCACCGGCGTCTGCTGCCGGATTTGCCTGCAGGGGCCCTGCCGTATTACCAAAAAGGCCTCAAAGGGAATTTGCGGAGCGCACGGTTATTCCATCGTTGCCCGTAACCTGATTCGTTCCATCAGCGGTGGCACCGGCGCTCATGCCGACCACAGCCGTCATATGCTTTATGCTTTAATGGAAGTTCTGGAAGGAAAGGCGCCCGACTATAAAGTTGAGGATTCCGCCAAACTGAAGCGGGTAGCAGAAAGGATCGGCCTGGAAGTGGAAGGCAAAGATGACAATGAGCTTCTGGAAGGCGTTCTGCAGCAGGCCATGGCTGATTTTTCCAAGATCACTTCCGAAACCTGCAAGTGGTTGGAAACGACAGTAGTGCCCGAAAGGATGGAAGTATTCAAAAGCTGCAACATTAACCCCCGCAGCGTGCATACAACCATAGCTGAAACCATGGGCCAGACTCATATGGGAGTTGACGCCGACCCCGTCAACCTGATTTTCCAGGGGTTGAAGACGTCGCTCTGCGACTATATCTGCATGCATATCGGAACCGACCTTTCCGATATTTTATTCGGAACACCGAAACCGGTGGCTACCGAAGCAAACTTCGGGGTCATCGATCCCGAGATGGTCAATATCGCCGTGCACGGCCACAACCCGCTCCTCAGTGAAATGATCGTCCGCCAGGCCCGCGAGATGAAATCCGAAGCCGAAGCGGCAGGAGCCAAGGGCGTCAAGTGCATGGGAATCTGTTGTACCGGGAACGAGGTGCTGATGCGCCAGGAAATCCCGGTTCTCACCAACTTCCTTTCCCAGGAACTGCCGATCATGACCGGCGGCATCGATGCCATGGTCGTCGACGTGCAGTGTATTATGCCCGGGATCAAGGCGGTATCAGACTGCTACCATACCCGGATTATTACCACCATGTCTCACTCCAAGATCCCCGGCTCATACCATGTCGACTTCTCGGAAGAGCATGCTGTTGAAAAGGCGAGAGAAGTTGTTAACCTGGCGATCGAAGCATATAAAGAGCGCGAGGAAAAAACCTGCAACATTCCCGATATCAAGCATAAAGTGATCGCCGGCTTCAGCATGGAAGCGATGGAAGAGGTGCTCGGCGCCATTAACCCCGATGAGCCGATTAAAGTCGTCACCGATGCTATTGACTCCGGTCAACTGCGCGGGGTCGTGCTGTTCGCCGGTTGTAATAACCTGCGTGTTCCGCATGACGCGAGCCATGCTCATATCATTAAGGAAATGGCTAAAAATGATGTGCTGATAGTTGCAACCGGCTGTGCTGCCGGCACTGCCGCCAAACTGGGGCTGATGAATGACGAAGCAGTGGAAAAATACGCAGGCGAAGGCCTGAAGAAGTTCATCCACTCCCTCAATGAAGCGAATAAAGACAAGCTCAAGGAAAAGCTGCCCCTGGTTTTCCACATGGGTTCCTGCGTGGATAACTCGCGGGCCTACGACTTCACAACAGCTCTGGCCCGCCAGTGGGGCGTAGATACTCCAAAAGTACCTTTCGTTGCCTCCGCACCGGAAGCGATGAGTGAAAAAGCTGTTTCTATCGGCAGCTGGTGTGTGACTCTCGGCGTTCCGACTCACGTCGGTGTAGTCCCCGAGGTTACCGGCAGCGCCCTCGTTGACGGTATTGCCCTGCAAATTGCCGAAGACGTTTACGGCGGTTACTTCATCTGGGAAGAAGATCCCGAGAAAGCGGCTGAAAAGATTCTTGCCGCACTTGACGAGCGCTCCTGGAAACTGAAGATACATAAGCAGACTGCCGAAAAATACGAAACTGAACTGTCCGCAGGATGGTAAACAAATCGCTAAAAGGAGGCACGAATAATGAGTGAAGGTGTTCTCACACGAGACTGGAAAGAATCGTTTGATGAAATATATGATGGCGCCGTTGACGAAGCCAACCCGCCGCTCAAACTATTCGAAAAAGCATACGATGGAGCGGTGATCGCTACCAGCTATGCTGAAATTCTGTTGAACCAGGCTATAAGGCGTTATGGTGCCGATACAAAAGTAGGTTATCCCGATACGGGTTACTACCTGCCTGTTATCCGGGCGCTAAGCGGCGAAGCCGTTGAAACACTGGGGGAACTGCCCCCGATTTTAAACCGGATGCGCAACCAGATTCACGAAGAGCTCAATTTCGATAATGCCCGCCTCTGCGGGGAAGCAGCGGCCTATTCGGCTGAAATTATCGAAGCTCTCCGCTACCTGGACGGGGCCCGCCCGCATGTCGAGCCCTGGACAGGGTTCTTAGGCGACCCGGTTGTACGCCGTTACGGTATCCTCCTGGTCGACTGGACAATCCCCGGCCAGGCTGTTGTTATGGGCAAAGGCAAGTCGAGCGAAGAAGTCGGCAAGATAATCATGGACCTGCAGGGTAAAGGATTTATGATTTTCCTCTGCAACCAGGTTATCGAGCAGGCTATTGAGGCAGGCTGTAAACTCGGTATCGATTTTATCGCCTTCCCGATCGGCAACTTTACGCAGGTTATCCACGCTGTAAACTACGCCCTGCGCGCCGGTATCGCTTTCGGCGGTATTCCGCCCGGAGAGCGCCAGGATACCCGCGACTACCAGCGCCGCCGCGTGCGCGCTTTCGTGCTGCAGCTGGGCGAAATTGACGAAGTCCAGGTTGCGGCCCACTTTGCGGCGATCTTCTTAGGCTTCCCCGTTATTACCGACCAGGAACTGGCCGAAGACGAGCAGATTCCGAACTGGTACGTTTCCCATACCAACTATGAAGATCTCGTTCAGGTTGCCATGGAAATCCGCGGGATTAAGCTGAAGATCTTAGACATTCCCATCCCCATTACCGTTGGCCCCGCCTTTGAGGGCGAGGTTATCCGCAAGGGTGATATGAGGGTCGAGTTTGGGGGAGGACGGACCACCGCTTTCGAGCTGGTGGAGATGGTTGAAGAAGATCAAATCGAGGACGGTAAGATTGAAGTTATCGGCCCTGAAATTGACGATGTTGAAGAAGGCAAGTCCCTGCCGCTCGGCCTCGTGGTCAAGATTTTCGGTCGCAAGATGCAGGAAGACTTCGAAAGCGTTCTCGAACGCCGCCTGCACTACCTGATTAACTACGGTGAAGGCCTCTGGCATATGGCCCAGCGCGATACGATCTGGATGAGGATCAGTAAAGACGCAGCCGCCAAGGGCTTTAAAATCAGGGACTACGGCGAGCTTCTCGTCGCCAAGTTCAAAGATGAATTCCCCTCTATCGTTGACCGGGTTCAGGTTACCCTGATCACCGATGCCGATAAGGTTGATAAAGAGCTTGAACGGGCCCAGGAATTCTACAGCGCCCGCGACGAGCGTTTAAAAGGCCTCACCGATGAATCGGTTGAAGAGTTCTACTCCTGCATTCTCTGCCAGTCCTTTGCCCCGAACCACTGCTGCGTGGTCACGCCGGAACGCCTCGGCCTCTGCGGCGCGGTAAGCTGGCTTGACGGCAAAGCTGCCTACGAAATTGACCCCACCGGCCCGAACCGCCCGATCCAGAAAGAAGGGTTGGTCGACGAAGAAAAAGGAATCTGGGAGTCGGTTAACGAGTACGTCTACAACAACACCAACCGGACCATTGAAGAGTGTTCGATGTACAGCTTCATGGACCGCCCGATGACCTCCTGCGGCTGCTTCGAATGTATTATGGCTATCCTGCCAGAGGCAAACGGGGTTATGATTACCACCCGCGAATACAGCGGCGATACCCCGATCGGGATGACCTTCTCCACGCTGGCCGGAACCTGCGGCGGCGGGGTGCAGACCCCCGGCTTCATGGGCCACGGCCGCGCTTACGTTTTAAGCAAGAAGTTCATCAGCGCCGACGGAGGCCTGGGCCGCCTGGTCTGGATTCCCAAGGAACTGAAAGATTCGCTGGGCGATGAACTGCGTGAGCGGGCGGAAGAAGATGGCCTGGGAGCAGATTTCGTCGATAAAATTGCCGATGAAACTGTGGGCGTAACTGCTGAAGAGATCCTGCCCTTCCTTGAAGAAAAGGGCCACCCGGCTCTGACAATGGATCCGCTGATGTAAAATCAACAAGGATAAAGCTTCGGTGAAGGCGACAATGAAACCGAAGCTTTATCCAGTTATAGCGCCGCCACCCTGTGATCGGAGCAAACAGGGATTGACCCTGAAAAGGGTCAGGCTAAATCCCTCCTCCCCCTGGCGGGGGAGGTTGGGGTGGGGGTGAAAAGGCACAGCATCCCGTGCCTGCAAGGATTATCAACACATGAAAGGAGTAGATAGTTAATGGGTTTAACCGGTTTAGAGATTTATAAGCACTTACCCAAGACCAACTGTAAAGACTGTGGTTCACCGACCTGCCTCGCTTTCGCCATGGCATTAGCCAGCGGCAAAGCATCGCTCGATGCCTGCCCGCATGTTACCGATGAGGCGAAGGAGGCCCTCGATTCAGCGTCGGCTCCTCCAATCAAGCTGGTCAAGGTCGGCACCGGAGACCATGTTGTTGAGTTGGGAGAAGAGACTGAAATATTCCGTCATGATAAGCGCTTTTTCCATCCGACAGGCGTAGCCGTATTAATCAGTGATACCGAAGACGTCGCTGCCAAGGCAGAAACCTTTGACGGCCTGGAATTCCATCGCGTCGGCATGGACTTTGTTACCGACATGGTAGCTGTACAATGTGATTCAGGAGACCCGGCCAAGTTTAAGGCAGCTGTAGAAACTGTAGCGGGCAAAACAAAAAAAGCAATGGTCCTTATTGCCGATGATCCTGCCGCAATGGAAGCAGCCCTTGAAGTGGCTGCCGACCGCAAGCCGCTGGTTTGCGCCGCAACTGCTGACAACTACGAGAAGATGACTGAACTGGCCAAGGGCAGGGAGTGCCCGCTGGTAGTGAGGGGCAAAGATTTAAATGAAACCGCCGAACTGGTCGGTAAAGTAGAGGGTTTAGGTTACAAGAACCTGGTCCTCGACAGCGGAGCGCGCGAAACAAGCCAGGTGTTAGCTGACCTGACCCAATTCCGCCGCCTTGCTGTCAGGAAAAAATTCCGCCCCTTCGGTTACCCCGCGATTGCTTTTGCCACGAAGGAAGATCCGCGTGAAGAAGTGGTCCAGGCCGGCGTATACATGAGTAAGTACGCTGATGTGGTTGTCCTTAAGGCCTGTGAAAAACAACAGCTGCTGCCCCTGTTATCCTGGCGCCTGAACCTGTACACCGACCCGCAGAAGCCGATTGCTGTTGAAGCAGGGCTTTACGATGTCGGCGATGCAGGCGAAGACTCTCCTGTCTATATTACTACCAACTTCTCCCTGACTTACTTTATTGTCGAGGGTGAAGTGGAAAGTTCCCGTATTCCCAGCCGCATCCTTTCGGTTGATACCGGTGGGGTCTCGGTGCTGACAGCTTATGCCGATAACAAATTCTCTGCCGAAACAATTACCTCGGCGATCAAAGGTTGCGGACTTGAAGACAAGGTAAAACACCGCAAACTGGTCCTTCCGGGGCACGTTGCCGTACTCAAAGGCGCGCTTGAAGAAGAATCGGGATGGGAAGTTGTTGTCGGGCCGCGGGAAGCATCCGGCATCACCAAGTTTGCCAAAGATAGTTTCGGATAAATAGCAACTCTTCCCGGTGAAGGGAAGAAGCAGTTTAATTCTTGCCCCGGCAAGGGGAAGCGAATTAATGCTAACTCCCCCCGGGGGGAGGTTCGGGTCGGGGGTGAAAATCATTACCTGCCTTCAACCCGAAAGAGCAAGCTCAGGCAAGCGGGGCGGGGCTGAAACCTCCCCCGGTGAACTATCTAACGAAAGGAGTATCTAAATGGCTGTAGAAATCCTAAAGGAAAAATATAGAAGTAAAGTAGGCGAGGTCGTCCTTGGCGCCACCAAGGACCAGGGCGGCACTCGCAGCCATACCGTTACCGTTGGCGGCGAATCGGCACTGCCTTATCTCCATTTCGAAGGAGAAATACCAAACCGCCCGGTACTGGCTTTAGAAGTATGGGATGTTGCTCCCGGGGAATGGGATCCCTGTTTCGAGAAATTTTACGGGGATGTCTGGGACGACCCGGGCAAATGGGCCAAGAAATGCGTCGAGGAATATGGCGCCGATCTGATCCAGGTCCGTTTAAAGGGGGCCGACCCTGATCTGAACGATACATCCCCCGAGGAATGCGCGGCAACAGTTAAGAAAGTCCTCGAAGCAGTCGGCGTTCCCCTGATCGTTGTCGGCTGCGGCAAATCCGAAAAGGATGCCAAGATTTACAATCCGATCGCAGAGGCGGCAGCAGGTGAAAATATCCTGCTCGGCGTAGCTGAGCTTGAAGATTATAAACCTGTTACCAGCGCCTGTATGGCCAATAACCACCTGGTAATTGCCCAGTCCCCGATCGACATCAACATCTGCAAGCAGCTCAATATCCTGATCGCCGAGATGAGCACCGCAATGGCTAACCGGATCATTATCGACCCGACCATTGCCGCCCTCGGGTACGGTATCGAATACTCTTACTCGATCATGGAGCGCGCCCGTAACGGCGCCCTGCAGGGTGACAAGATGCTGGCCATGCCGATGATCGGAAACGTCGGCTTGGAGGTATGGCGGACTAAGGAAGCAAATACCCCTGAATCAGAAGAGCCCGGCTGGGGCGAGCAGGAAGAGCGCGGCATCCTCTGGGAAGCAACCACCGCTATGGCATACCTGCAATCGGGCATTGACATCATGGTTATGCGTCATCCTGAAGCCCTCAAGGTAATCAAGGGCAACATCGACGACCTGATGAAAGATAACAGCTACTAAACCAGAGCAGTCCCTTTCCCCCGCACGGGGGAAAGGGACTATCATGAACTGTAAACGGTTAGGCCTGTTTTACCCCTGAAAAGCGGATCGGTGAAGGGCTGCTATCCTGCCCTTGCCACCACCTGATCAGCTCAGTATTTAAAGGAGGCATCCCAATGATAATTATCGGCGAGCGTATTAACGGTATGTTTAAAGATATCGCCAAAGCCATTAATGACCGTGATCCTGCTGCGGTCATCGAGTGGGCCAAGAAACAGGAACACAATGGTGCCCACTATCTCGATATTAATGTCGGCCCCAGCTCCAGTGAACCTGTCGAAGCTATGAAATGGCTGGTTGAAGTAACCCAGGAAGCAAGCGACCTGCCTTTATGCCTTGATTCTACCAAGTACGATGCAATTGAAGCGGGCCTCAAAGCCTGCAACAAACCTGCCATGATAAATTCAGTTCCTGCCGAAATGCCCAAGATGGAAAGAGTCTTTGCCATGGCCGCCGAGTACGGCGCAGAAGTTATTGCCCTGACCATGAACGAAGAAGGTATCCCCAAGGACGCAGACAGCAGAATCGGTTTTGCGGCAGAACTGGTCGCCACCGCCGACGCTTTCGGCATTGCTCCCGACATGCTCTACATTGATCCCCTGGTCCTGCCCTGCAACGTAGCCCAGGATCACGGCCCTGAAGTACTGCGTACCCTGCGCGAAATCAAGCTCATTTCTGATCCCGCCCCGAAAACAGTAGTCGGCCTGAGCAACGTTTCCCAGGGCACTAAGAACCGCGAACTTATTAACCGCACATTCGCCGTTATGGCCATGGCCAACGGCCTCGACGCCGGTATTGTCGACGCCAACGACGACGAACTAATGGCTGCTATCGCTTCGGCACGAATAATCCTGAACATGGATATTTACTGCGATTCTTACGTTGATGTATTTATTCAGCGTAACCGCTAAAGCTGAAGTGTGGTAAAATATAAAGCATAATTTGTTCTAAGAGAAGGGAAGGTGACTGTATGATAATCGCTGAAAGAAAGCCGCTTGAAGAAATAGCGGCTATGGCAGCCCCGTTCAAAAAAGTCTGCGTGGTCGGGTGTAACACCTGCGTGGCAGTCTGCATGGCCGGCGGCCAGAAAGAAGCCGAAGAAACAGCGGCACTTCTCCGCATCCACCGCAAGAAAGCGAATGTGGAAGGTGAAGTAGAAGTATTCTCGATTGAAAGACAGTGCGAGTATGAAATGATTGACGAATACCTGGAAAAACTAAAGAGCTACGACCTGATCGTTTCGCTGGCCTGTGGAGTTGGGGTTCAGACCGTGGTCGACCATGTACCCTCACTGAGAGTGGTTCCCGGCCTGAACACAACATCGATGGGTTACCCCACCGAGCAGGGTGTCTGGAAAGAGAACTGCCTCGGCTGCGGCGACTGTGTCCTGCATCTGACAATGGGCATTTGCCCGATTACTCGTTGCTGCAAAAGCATCCTCAATGGACCCTGCGGCGGATCTGCCGAGGGTAAATGTGAGCTGGGTAAAGATGTAGATTGTGCCTGGCAATTAATCCATGATCGTCTTGCCGCTTTTGGCCGTGTTGGCGAACTGGCTGAAATTCAGCCTCCCAAGGACTGGTCAACATCGCATCACGGTGGCGCAAGAACGACAGTAAGGGAGGATGTTCGAATTGATCGCGGGGAGTAAACTGGAAAGAGCAATTAACAGTGGAGAATTTGTAGTAACCGGAGAACTCGGGCCGCCCAAGGGCGCCGACATTGAAGAAATGAAGCACCATGCCGAAGGTATGCGCAACCACGTCGAAGCTTATAACATTACCGATAACCAGACAGCGATCGTGCGCACCTCCAGTATTGCCTGCGGTAAGACCCTGGTCGATATGGACCTTGAGCCGATCATCCAGATTGTAGTGCGCGACCGCAACCGGATCTGCATCCAGAGCGATGTTTTGGGCGCTCATGCCATGGGTATCAAGAATATCCTCTGCCTGGCCGGCGACCACCAGTCATTCGGCAACGAACCCGGTTCCAAGGGCGTTTACGATATTGACTCGATGCAGCTGATTAAAGGCCTGAAGGATATGCGTGACGAGAAAAAATTCATGGGCGGGGACGATGTCGAGGGAGATTTCAGTTGTTTTCTCGGCGCTGTCGAGAACCCCTTTGCCGATCCATTCGAATACCGTGTAGACCGCCTGGAGAAAAAGATCGAAGCCGGGGCAAGTTTTATCCAGACCCAGTGTATCTTTGATCTCGAGCGTTTTGAACGGTGGATGGAACTCGTCCGCGAACGCGGCCTGCACAAAAGATGTGCTATTCTTGGCGGCGTAACCCCGATGAAATCACTCGGGGCAGCGAGGTACATGAAAAATAACGTATCCGGCATTACCATTCCCGATGCGCTTGTCGACAGGCTCAAGGGAGCGGAAAAGAAAAAAGAAGAAGGCCTGAAAATAGCTATTGAAACTATCGAACGGCTTAAAGAAATCGAAGGAGTTTCCGGAGTGCATATTATGGCCATCGCCTGGGAAGAAGTAGTTCCCGAGATCGTCGAGCGGGCCGGCTTATACCCCCGCCCGAAATTTTAATTCCATGATCGAGGCGAGCACATCTGCAAGCTCAGAGTAAATCAAGCAGAGACAGGCCTGCAACGGCCTGTCTTTTTTTAAATGCAGCTAAGTGTTCACCAAACTAATTACCGGAGGTGACCCTATGGCCAAGCAAAAAGAGGTTGTCATCGTCAGCGCCGTACGCACTCCAATCGGCGATTTTGGCGGTGCTTTCCGCGATGTCCCCGCCCTGCAGCTCGGGAAGACCGTTGTTGAAGAAGCTGTCCGCCGTGCTGAGGGACTGAATAAAAATGAGGTCGAAGAAATTATCTTCGGCAACTGCGGCCAGCGCAGCGACGAACCGAATATTGCCCGCTGCATTGCCCTCGAAGGGGGCTTCCCCGTTGAAACTACCGGCTTTACCATCCAGCGCCAGTGCAGTTCTGCGATGCAGTCGATCGTTTCCGGCTACCAGGAAATCGTCCTGGGCGATTGCGATACAGTGATAGCCGGTGGCGTCGAAGCGATGAGTTCGGCGCCGTATGTCTTAAAAGGGGCCCGCTGGGGCCAGCGTCTTCAGCACGGCGAGATGACCGACGCTCTCTGGGAAATGCTGATGGA
>SKOR01000044.1 GCA_007119965.1 Syntrophomonadaceae bacterium | reverse complement strand
TCTTCACCGATGCCGGTGGCCAGCTGGTTCTGCTGGTTCCAGGTCAGGCCAATGGCCCGGATGCCCAGGCGGAAGAGCATACGCAAAACGGCCAGTTCGCCTTCCAGGGCTTCACCGCCTTCAACGCTTAAGAGGGCGGCAATTTTGGAGTTGTTGAGAGTATTATTTAAATCAGTTCCTGAGTAAATGGTCTCCAGGTCGTCGGGGCAGCGCTCCAAGGTCCGGTAGTAGTTGTCGAGCAGGCGCAGGCAGTAGGCCAGCGAACCGACCGGCTTATATTCATCCTGAATGTAGAGGGCAAAGAACTGCAGGATGATTCCGCTTTCTTTTAAGCGGGGCAAATCGATGTGATGCTGGTTATTGCGGGTTAGGAAGTCGTAATCGCTGTTTTCCTGGAAGAAACCTACGGTATCACAGTGGGCGTCAATAATGTTGTATTCTGGCATTGGTCACCTGCTGTCCTAGAATAATATAATATGCTTATTCGATTCATATAATGATTTCCCCTGCTAAATATATTAAGCAGCAACTGGCACAAAATATTTAGAGGCATGGATAAGTTTGTGCCAATGCGCGATATTTAACTCCATGCCCCTAAGTAAATGTTCAGGTTAGTTGAGCGGCTCGTCGATGGAAATATGCCCGGCTATTGTCTCGACAATTTCCCCTTCCACGAGGATTTGTACTGAATCAACCTCTTCCAACTGGGTCAGGGTTTTAACAATGGAATCCACCAGGACCGCTTCTGCTTCACCACCAACCTCAGCCTGCAGAAGCTCTTTAGAAAAGTCAACGTAGGCAACCCCGTATTCCAGGGTGATACCCCTGAGGACAGTTCCTTCCGGAATGACCCTGCTCAAGTCATCAGTCTCCGGCCCTTTTAAAAGCTCGGTCACTACTTCTTCCAAATCTACCTGTGGGCCGCCGAATGTTCCAAATTCACGGGTCTCCTTACCAAGCTCAAAACCAGTTTCAGTTGCTTCCATGAAGTAAATGTCGAGCATGATCGGATCACCTGGTTCAGGTGCGGCTTCATCATTTTCAGTGCTGTTGTTGTCCCCATCGTTTTCGATGTCGTTGCTTTCTTCACCGTTTTCATTTTCAATTTCCGGTTCTTCTGCGTTTGGTGCTGCTTCCTGGCAGCCGACCATCATCAAAGCCATAAGCATTGATATAACCAGGACTGCCACTAATGCTTTTCTTAACATATAAAGTTGCCTCCTTCAAAAATATTCCTTCTACCAGAAAAGACATATACCAGAGAGAAGCGGTTCCCTCCCCACATAAATTTTTTGCGAGACAGGGGACGGCAGACTGTGAAATTGACGGGCACAAGTCATAATGGGATAATCGAAATATAAGAAAACCAAATCAGCACCAACACGATAGGAACTGCGTTCCGGGAGGCATATATTTATGAGTAAAGTCAACAGTAACTTTTTGTTTAACTCAATAGCGCCATTCTACGGCTTATTCTACAAAACCCAGAAAAAACACTACAAAAAGATTATAGAAGACATGAGCGGTAAGCTTGACTTGACTGCCTTCAAAACAGTACTCGATGTGGGATGTGGAACTGGAGCATTATGCTCTGTTCTTAATGAAATAGGGTTAGAAGTAACCGGCGTTGACCCGGCGGAAAAGATGTTGAATATCGCTCGCAATAAACCGGAGAACAAAACGATCCGCTTTATAAAAGCAAATGCCAGCGAAGGACTGCCCTTCGATCTTAAGACCTTTGACATCTCTTTGGCTTCATATGTTGCCCATGGCTTGCAGCCGCATGAAAGAAAGCAGATGTATGCTGAAATGAGCAGAGTAACCAGTTCAAAAGTGATTATTTATGACTATAATGAAAAAAGGTCACTGCCGATTACCATTGCCGAATGGTTGGAAGGTGGAGATTATTTTCACTTCATCCGAAATGCTAAAGCAGAAATGGAAAGCTGTGAATGTGAATTAAGGCAATGTTTTTCTGACGTTGAAATGGTTAATGTTAGTCCGCGGGCTGCCTGGTACATTTGCACTCCAATCTAAAGATAGCCACCGGTCACTTCATACCTGTAATCTATTGCAGTCAGTTCCCCGCTTTCCCTGTTAATGAGGGTTAAGCTATCTTCAACCAGGGCCAGGGCTATATATCTTTCATCAAATTTGTAGTTGACCTTTAAAGCTTCAGAAGCAATACCGGTATCTATTATTACTGGTGTGTTTTGATCACTTTCGAGGTCGAGAATTATTAATCTGCCATCACTAAACCAGGCTAATACTGCGGTATTTCTGTTAATGTTAAAGGTGTAATTGGCTACTCCCGGGAAGCCCTCCAGATTATATCTTGGATAGAGAGGGTATTCACCAAGTTCAATATCGTTTTCCTCGGTTAGCAGGTATTTGCCATCGGGGGAAGCTACAAGTCTGCGTCCGCTTCGCTGTGATTTAAAGATAATTTCACCGGCTTCTTCAATGTTCTTATCAATTTTAACTTAATATCCTTCTTCTTTCTCGCTCAGCTCTTTGTCCGGGCCACATCCAATAATCAAAAACCCTGATAGGGCTATCATTAGCATTGAAAGCATTGCAAACTTTTTAATTTAAAATACCTCCCTGCCTGTTTCATTCGGATTACATCATAACCTTTAACGGTATAGTCTTCACCGGCAACTCGGCAGGTCACTTATGGTAATTAACTTTTCCATAATCCTGCCGATAATAATCACTGCCATGAGGGTTAACCCCCCGGTAACTAATTGCCGCTTCTTTGCAGTGGATGAAACAGTCGAGGCAGATCAGGCAATTATTCTTCTTAATAGAGTATACCTTTTCGTAGGCCTGGACCGCGTTCGCCGGGCAAACTTTTTTGCAGATGCCACAACTGCTGCATTTTTCCCGGTTCACAACCATGTTGTATTTAGAGTATTTTGCCGGCAAGCTCAATATTGTTCCGTAGGGGCATAAGTACCGATGCCACAGCTCTTCCGGGAAGAAGAAAGTTAAGGCTATTCCTGAGGCGAATAAAATCGGCAGGGCCGGAATAGCCCTTCCGGTTATCATACTAATAACAAAGGCAGCTATAAACAGGGCCAGCATAAGATAACGGAAAAAGGGCCTGATTAAGAACTGTGGGGTTTTTTGCCCTTTTATGCCCAGAGATTTTTTCAACCATGTTACGCCTTTCATTACTGTATTAATGGGGCATATCCACCCGCAGTAAATTCTTCCCAGGAATAATGATCCGACTACTCCTAACAGGAAGATACCTACCCATAATTGCACCTGGCCGGTAGCTATGAGGATGGCAAAGAGGATCAGGACGATTAGTTGTATTATCAGTTGCAGTTTGCTTGACAAAATCAGATCTCCCTTCAAAATTTGAATTAACTAAAGTATACTCTTCTATAGCAAATAAAATAGTGTCCATGGTAACTAATTTATAACTAATTGAGGTGGTTATAATTAAGGCCGACAAATATCTTGAGATACTGGCCAAACTTGACCTGTTTAAGGGCTTTTCCAGGCATGATCTGAAGGCCATGCTTGATGCTTCAGGTTACGAGGTAAAAAAATATGAAAAGGAGCAGATTGTTCACCTGCAAAATGAAGTATGCCGGTCCATGGATATTATTCTAGAGGGCAGAGTGGCGGTGCAGAAAATTGATGAAGAAGGTAATGTTTTAACGATCAGTGTTTTTTCAGCACCGGAAATAATCGGGGCCCATCTGACTTTTTCAACACACAATTTTTACCCAATGACAGTGATTGCCGAATCAAAAGTGGTAATCCTGCGCCTGAGCAGGGAGTTAATTATTGAAATGGGGCAATCTGATCCGGATTTCATGGCTGCCTTACTGCAGGTAATTTCTGACCGGATCATGATCCTGGCCGATAAAATCAAGACAATATCCCATAATACGATCAGGGAACAGATCACGGCTTTTCTTGTTTATGAATACCACCTTCAGAAAAGCCATGTGATCAAATTAAATTATTCGAAGAAGGAACTGGCGGAAAGGCTGGGTGTGCAGAGAACTTCGCTAAGCCGTGAATTAAATAAAATGCGCCGGGACGGTTTGCTTGATTATGATGCCAGAACGGTTACCCTGAAAGACGCCGCCTTCTTTTCTGATTGTTAACCTACTATGGCAAGTTCAATAGACGAGGATGTCGCACAAAAAGCCGGGAATGAAGAGCCGGATCAACAAAAAATTTCTCTTCTTGCTACTCTTTAAGATCTTCCATCATTTGTTTATACTCTTCCCGGCTAATTTCACCTTCGGCATACCTTTCTTTTAATTTTTCCACCGCCTTCTCTTGAGTCGAGCTTTTACCGGGCGAGGTGACTTGATTTTGTTTTGAGCTGTTTGCCACCAGAACAATAACAACAATAACCACAGCAATTATGATAAGCCAAAAAAGAATCATCCAGATCCATCCCATCCCAAAGAAACCACCATTCCACATATGCATACTAAAAACTCCTTTCGCTTATATTAGTGTAACAACATTCACTGTTAGAGATATCCTGTTTAGTTAATTAAAACAGCACATCTAGATATTAACTTTCAAGATCCTTACGGGTATTCAGGTAATCTTCCCGGGATATTTCGCCTTTTACATAGCGCATATCCAGTAATCCTTTTGCTGATTTGCCGGAAGAAACACCCGGTGTCGGTCCTGAAAATACAACCTTAATAAGCAATACCACCAAGATAATTAACGCCAGCAGAGAAATTAAACCAATCCACAACATCAAGGTTCTGTTGCCTGATTCAGTCGCCTGAGCATTCCCGGGCCATTGGACCATCCAACTTCTCATCATCCGGATTTCGTTACGCTGGTTATTCCTGATGCTCCTGGCCAGGGATGCGAGTTCTTCATGCTCAACCAATCCCCGGGAGAGAAGTTGCTGAGACATCATTATTGCTTCCATATGGTGAGGAATCATATCTTCGATAAAAGCCCAGTCCAGTGATTCACCCGTCAGGTTCTCAAGATCCCGCATCATGGGCTGGTAATTGATGTCATGATCTTTTTCAGGATACCAGGCTTCAAGCCAGGCGGCCATTTGTTCGATTTCTTCACTTTGGGTTCTGATAATAGCTTCAGCAAACCTTTTCATTTCTTCACGTTCAGTATTTTCCTTCAATATCTCTGCAGCCATCACTGCTTCCTCGTGATGTGGAATCATGTGGACAAAAAATTCATATTCACTATCAACAGAAACACTCATTGATCTCATCATTCCGGAACCGATCATTCCGGGGCCCATCATTCCGGGACCAACTCTTTGCGTGTCCCGGGGAAAGGCGATTATCGCAGATACAATAATAAGAACTGCAACAATGATACTGCCGACTAATAACACTATTTTTTGGTTTTGGCGCATTTTATTTTACCTCCTGCCTGTAATCAATGGCCGTAATGAAGAAATACAGGGGGGTTAAGAGTGTGTCCCAACTGATCAGTTAAACCAATATTTTCCAGGACAGATGGAAGCTTCGAGAATATTAAACCAGCAGAAGTGGCAGGACCATTAATTGCTACTTTTTATATAGGATAACATCGTTCGCGAAATTAGTCAATAATATTCCAACAATTCAACCGGTAGTGTTTATAATCTTCTCCGATCGGATAATGAGCAGACCGGAAGTGCTGCAGGAATTAACGGGTGTGTTTGAAGGGGTCAATCTGTCGGCAGAGCTTTACTCAGTATCCTTAAGAAGTTTGTAGTTGTGATTTTCTCTATTTCCTGCCTGCTAAACTCCCGGGCATTAGCCTGATTACCCCAGCACCATCATTTGCTCTCCGCCGTATTCAACCCCGGCGCAGCGGCCGCTGTCAGAAAAGATTGTCCTGCCGCCTGCGTTTTCTTTGAGGGTAATGTGAACCAGACCCTGCAGGTTTTCATAGACCAGGGGTACCATTTGATCACCGCGCGGGCCGTTTAAGAGAATGAAGTCTTCGCTGCTGGTTTCACAATCGATAGTCAGGCTGCAGTGCCTGTTTTTTAAATGCATTGTTATGTCGGTTCCCTTTTGGATCACTTCTGCTGTACTGCGGTTCATTGTGGTAAATTCATAAAAGCTGCCACCGATATAAAGGCCTACTAAGAAACCCCTGAAGCTGGAAATGAGGAACGGGATATGCCCGAGGGAACAGCTTAACGAAACCCGCTCTTTTTGGAAATGGTTGCATTGAATCCAGATCCAGGAGTACGGGAAGGCTGAACCCCAGTTTTTTTCGATGTATCCTTTTCCGCCATTGAAATCAACTATTTGTCCGTTAACTTCCAGGGAGCCGTTTAAGTCAAAATCCATAGCGCAGACCTGGCTGTAACACTGCATCTTTAAGATGTAGTTGTAAAAGCCCATACTGCCCGGGTTTAAAATGCTGTCCGGCCAGGCAAGATGGTTGCTGAATTCAAGCTCGCCGTTGATATTGCCGGCGTTACCGTCCGGATTAAATGAAATGCCGCTTCGGCCGAAGCTGCTGCCGGCAATATCAACGGAAAATATATCTTGGGAAGCTGAAAACTTTTTACTGGGATAACGCTCATAGCGATATGTTTTTTTTATACCGTCCACTATTTGGATAAAGGCATGGTCGTGTTCCGGGTCCGGGCTGAAAAAAACTCCGGGAATAAAAGCAAAGGCGTGTTCCATATCCCTGTCGACCAATTTAAAATACCAGCCTTCAAAAAAATTCTTACCCAATCTGCCGTGGTAGAGGTCCGGGTTGCGCAGGCTTTTTAAATTCAAGTAACCACCAGCCCTTTCAGTTTTAAGAAACGCGACTATTTACTTATTATAACAAATTTCAATTAAAATTTGCATGCGCTGCAGTACGGCAATAAAACCCCACCAGAATACCTGCGTTTCCAGGATGCACTACCATAGCACCTTTGAGGATATTGCCCAGGCAGTTTATTTTTCAACCAGGTAGTAGCAGCCTTCCCGGCCTGTTTCCTCCAGTACAGTACGGAAGCTAACCTGTTTGAAGATCTCCTGCAGCCTTCCCTCAAAGTCTGCTTCTCTCCTGGAACACCAGAAACAGGCTGCACCTGAGGACTGCAGGCAGTTTTTTATTAACTGCAGCCCTTCCGGGCTGTAAAAGAAACTGTTGGAAGGCAGGGAAAGCCAGCTGCTGCCATTATCGGTATCAACCATGATCACATGGTACTGCTTTTCAAAGGATTCTTTAATCGCGGAAGCGTCTTCTTCCAAAACCCTGCGGAAATCATTTACAGCCAGCAAGGTCCTGGAGTCTTCGAGAGCATGGTTATTAACTTCCTTTAAGAAGCTGCGGTTCCATTTAATAACGGCGGGTTCAATTTCAGCTACTTTTACTCGGCCAACCCCGCTGCAGGCAAGAGCTTCCCGGAGGCTGTAACCAACGCCCAGGCCGCCGATCAGGACATTAAAAGGTGCGATGAACCGGTTGGAAACAATCTGCAGCGCTTCCCTGACAGATTCTTTTTCTGAAGCCCCATTATAAGTGGCCATCAGAAATACGCCGTTATAGATTATTTCATATTCACTGCCCCGGCGCTGAAGCTGTATTTCACCTTTTACACCCTGGATCCGTTCTATTACTTCCGCAGGTTGCCCTGGCCAGATCACTTTTCGGCCCTCCTTTTGGATGAAACAATACTGGCAGCAGTGGAACGGGCTGCCTGCTAAGCGCTGCCGTAGGGGCAAACAGAGACACAAATACCGCAATCCGTGCCATATTTTTTCCAGATCGAATAACATGATTCCGGGTTCACTGTCCACTGCGGCTTTCCGGTTTCGGCTGATTCTGCTAAATCTTCACCTTCAGGGATCGCCTTGCCGGGGCAGCGCCTGGCGCATATGCCGCATTTTGAGCAGAACTGTTTCACCTTGCCTGCTTCCTGTACAGGCATATATTCCCCGGGAAGTGCGTCAACCGGGTAATCTGTAGTTACTGCACCCAGGCGAACCCGGGGCCCGTAAATGTCAGTTAGAAGCAGGCCCATCCGTCCTATTTCACCAAGCCCTGCACTGCGGGCTGCGGCGGGCAGAACAAGTTCGCTTTCCCCCTCCAGGTGTGAGCGCGCCCGGTAGCCCAGTTCACGCAGGAAATAGCTTAGAGCCATGCCAATTACCATAGCCCGGATATAGCCCCTGGCTACCTCATAAGTTTCGTCAACCCGTGGAGCTTTTTCAACTTTTTCCCGCTTCATTTCTACAGCATAGACCAGGGCATTGCGCAGCGGTTCACTGACCGGTTTTCCGTATTCATATCCCCGGCCCCGGACATTGTAAAAGCATTCCATCTTAAGTGCTGAATACCCGAAAGAAACTGCACCATAGTCGAAAGCAATATCCCTGAGCATGCTGCCGGTTAAGATAAAAGATTCTTTGTCAGGTGGGGGCTTACGATCAGGCTTAAGCCCGGCAGCCTGACCCCGGCCCGTGGCCAGGGGACGGGTGTCATGCAAAAAACGGAAAGCAGAGCTAACCCGGGCCTGCTCAATTACACCCGCCCTGTAGGTTCCACCGGCAGCGAACCGCAGCCCGGCATCCGTTTCCTCAAGTTCCGGCCGTCTTGCATAATAGGTTTTGTAGCGTTCACTTCCGGGAACAAGTTCCATCCGGGAAAATATTGTATCGCGTTCATCATATCTGTCCATTAACCAAGACCTCCGCTGGATAGATTATACCAGTCATTTTACATATTCACCAAATCAGGCCAAAAGTGAACTTTAAGTGGACAGAGTGCGGATTATACCGGAAACATATGATAAACTAGGCGTAATTAACAACAAAGGGACTGGTGATCTTAATATGGCAACCATAAGGAAAGCAGGGCCGGAAGATCAACAATTTTTAAGAGAAATGCTTTATGAATCAATACACCTGCCACCGGGTGCTGATAAACCTCCTTTCTCGATTATTGATATACCGGAGCTTCTTAAGTATACAGATGACTGGATGAAGGAAACTGATTGCGGGGTTATAGCAGAGCTTGATGGTAACAAGATAGGTGCTGCCTGGACCAGGCAGTTTAAAGATGCTGCATCAGGGGGCTACGGTTTTATAGACCCGGCTGTGCCAGAGCTGGTTTTTGCGGTTCGGCCCGATTACCGGGGCAGAGGTATTGGCACAACACTGATGGAGCACTTGTTTACAGAGTTAAATGCCATCGGTTTTAAAAAACTCTCGCTGAGTGTCAATAAAAAGAACAGGGCAGTCAACCTTTATAAGCGGCTTGGCTTTGAAAAAGTTAAAGAGCAGGAGACCGACTACCTGATGATTAAAAGCCTGGCAAACCCGCCATGCTTTCGGTAATTGTATTTATCTATACATAAGTGAGATAATGCTTGCATGGATAGTTACAACTGGTATTTACAGCTAAAAAAACCAAAGTGGTCCCCGCCGGCTTCGCTCTTCGGCCCTGTCTGGTCGGTGCTGTACGTGATCATTTTTATTTCGTTTGGCGCTGTATTTTACGAGACCGCCACGGCAGCGCTCTCCCGGGTGGTGGCAATCCCGTTCGCCTTCAACCTTATTTTTAATTTTTCTTTTACATATTTTCAGTTCGGGCTTAAAAACAACCTGCTGGCCTCAGTTGATATTCTCCTGGTCCTGATCACCCTGATCTGGGCGCTGCTAGCTGTCTGGCCTCACTTAAGCTGGGTAACCTACATCAACATCCCTTACCTGGCCTGGGTTATATTTGCTTCAGCCTTACAGCTTTCGATCACATATCTGAACCGCCAACCGGCGAAGGCTGGCTGAGATGGGTCAAGCTAGTGGTGTCAGGATCACCCTGCCTCCGCCCTGTAACCTTCTCAGCTGAGCAGCCCATATCCTTCAGGATCCGGGCCGAAGTAAAAGCTAGTCAATAATCATCTCGTCACCATTACCCCTTAATTGCCTGCTGCAAAAATGGTTACCGGCCCATAGTTCTCTAAAGTTCTGCTTTGGCCTGTCAGAACTGCTGCCGCCCACATTACTCCCTTTCCTTAAAGACTTCTTCTGCTACCCTGAAGCTGTCAATTGCTGCCGGGACACCACAGTAAATTGCGCTTTGCAGGAAAACTTCTTTAATTTCATCGACAGTCACACCATTATTGAGCGCTCCCCGCACATGAAGCTTCAGTTCATGAGGACGGTTTAAAGCAGTAATCATGGCGAGGTTAAGCAGGCTGCGGGTCTTCCTTGAAAGCCCCGGCCTTTGCCATATATCTCCCCAACAATACTGTGTTACGAGCTCCTGCATGGGTCGATTAAAATCATTCATCCTGCTGAGCGCATTATCCACATACTCTGCCCCCAACACTTCTTTACGGACGGCAAGGCCTTCATCAAACTTTTTTTGATCCATTTTTACTCTCCCTTAGATTTTATTTGTAAATAACAACCAGTAACATGCTGTCCTTACCAGTGGTGCTTAAAGTAGTTGGCCTGTTCGGCGTACGGTTCGGTCAGTGATTCCAGGTGCTTTATTTCCTCCGCTTTCAGCGGTTTAAGCTCTGCGGCCAGGCGGGCATTTTCTTCTACTTCTGCTTCAGTTGTTATGCCGACGATGGCTGTACTGACGGGGAAAGAAAAAACATAACCGAGGGCTTGTTTCATAGAAGTTATGCCGCCTGGCTGGAAGATACGTCCAACGGCTGTAGTTTTCATGGCAATAATACCCATTTCAAGCTTCACCGCTTCTTTTAGAAGTTTCTCCTGGAATGGCAGGTAATGGACATCGCCGGCGTTGAGAAACATTAAGATACAGTCGAAAGGATATGTCTTGATTCCCTGCAGGAGCAGGTCGGGATCTTTGTGTCCGGTAATGCCTGTAAAGCGGATCACTTTCTGGTCTTTTAATTTTTCAAGCGCTTTGATTGCACCGTTTTTCCCGAAAACTTTATTCAGGTCATCCGGTGTTTGCATGTCGTGCAGCTGGTAGAGATCAAGGTAACTTGTGCGCAGCCGTTTAAGGCTTTCTTCGACATATTGCATGGTCCCGTCGTAGGTGCGGTCGGGTGTTTTAGTGGCCAGGAAGACGTCATTCCGGCGGTATTCCATGACCCGTCCGATGTTGCTTTCACTTCCGCCCCGGCCATAGTAGGGCGCAGTATCGATGTAGTTTACTCCCAGGTCGAAGGCCCGGTTAATTATTCTTTCAGCTTCGTCTGCGCGATCTGCTTTCTCAATTGTCGATTCACCGCCCAGGCTGAAAAGGGATACGGAAAGGCCTGTTCTGCCAAGCTTCCTCACAGGGATCATTTTATGCGCCTCCTCTCTTTTTTTCCGGACAGGGAAAAGATTTCCCCGGCTTTATATAAATTTCTCCAAGGCGGCCGGTTCATCCTTTTTTGAAGAAGTGGCAAAATTTCGGGGCACAATATATAATATTTTCCGGACAGGCCAGGCTGTGGCCGGCATTAACCTTCAGATTAATGGAGCAGTGCTTTGGCACTTCAGGGTCCGGAGATGCAGGCAAAGTTACGCTCACAGGAATGGTTTATCGCTTTATGCTTATTTCAGGCAGCAAGCTAACTATGCTGGGAAGCAATTTTGTTGAATAAACCCGCTCTTTTAAAAAAAAGGTTACCTTAAGCGGTCTATGTGGTAACATATGTTAAAGGGCTAATATTTTATAAGAGGCAGGTGAAAATAAGTGAGTGAATTAGCGTCTATTCAGCAGACGATCGATGAGGAAAAGGTTAAACTGGTGGAAATGGCCCGGGCAATCTATAATAACCCGGAAGTTGGCGGGCAGGAATTTTTCGCTTTAGATCTGATCACAACATACCTTGAGGATAAAGGGTTTAAAGTTTGGCGGGGCATCGGCGGCTTAAAAACAGCTTTTATGGCCAGTTATGGCGGGGAAGGTTTCCATATCGGCTACTGTTCCGAGTATGATGCTTTACCGGAAATAGGCCATGGCTGCGGCCATAACCTGATTGGCATCTCCGGGGTGGCTGCGGGTGTCGCCCTGGCGGCAAGCCTGGGGGATATGCCGGGCCGGGTATCAATTATCGGCACCCCTAATGAAGAAGATGAGGGCGGCAAAGTAGTGCTGGTCAATTCGGGTGTTTTTGATGACGTGGATGCCGCGATGATGTTTCATCCCGGCTGTTCTACCAGCATTCATGTCGAATCACTGGCCTGCCGGGATTACAGGTTTATCTTCCACGGCCGAAGTGTACATGCTTCAACTGATCCGTGGGAAGGTAGAAACGCACTCGACGGGGTGATCCAGACGTTTAACAGTATTAATGCCATGAGGCAGCACCTGAAAGATGATGTCCGCATTCATGGTATAGTTTCCGAAGGCGGACTGGCCCCCAATATTATCCCCGATCGGGCTGCGGCCGATTTTATTATCAGGGCCCGCGACAGCCGCTATCTTGGTGAAGTTATTGAAAAGGTAGTCGCCTGCGCCAGGGGAGCGGCAATAGCAACAGGCACCAGCCTTGAAGTTACCGAATCAGGCTTTCCTTACGAAGCGATGGTCAGCAACAGGGTAATGGCAGATCTTTTTGCAGAGAGCCTCAGGGAAACAGGTTATGCCCTGGATTCCCCACATGATGAAGGCATGGATTCAATTGACATGGGAAATGTCAGCCGGGTCACACCTTCTATCCGCCCGATGGTTGCCATTACCGATCAATGGGTGCCCGGGCACACCCGCAAATTCAGCATGCTCTGCGATAGTGAAGAAGCATACAACATCATGCTTACCGTAGGCCAGGCGATGGCTATAACCGGACATAAGATCTTAAAAGACATAGAACTGCAGAAGAGAATTAAACAGGAATTTTCTGCGGTGGCCAGTGACCGGATTTAATGTAGGTTAGAAGCAGGGGCCGTCATTCCAACAGTGTGACAACCCGGATAAGAGGTGCAAGACAGGTTTTTATTGACTCCCCTGCGGCAGCAGGCGGTTTATTGTTATATATTTACGGCGCCCCCCCCGGCGCAAAAAACAATCTGTTATTTAGGGCAGCTGACCCGGTAAATTTTTAATTCAGGCATTCCTCGCGCAACCCTGTCCCTTTAGAATTACTGGTGCTAAAATAGATTGAAGTTTGCCCTGCCATCTATTATACTTAGCTAGGCCAGTCCTAAACTAATGTAAAGGAGGAGATATTTTTGGGTGAATTTTTTACACGGATGGGCGACGGTTCCGGCGTCTATATGTCCGCGGAAGAAATTAAGGATGAAATAAAAAAAGGCGTGGAAGATGCCGCTAAACGCGGTAAAATTCCTGAGTTGACCGAAGAAGAGATGGATTACCTCTTCGAGATCATTACGATGCCGGGAAACATTGTAGGTGTCAAGCGAGGCCGGGAAGTGGTGAGCACTTCCGACTCGGGCAGCTGTAAGATGACCTATCATGCCAATATTGCCATGGAACGTTCGATGGCTGTATTGGTCAGTGAAAAGATTTTAGGTGCCGACTCTGTCGATATCGGCAACATGGACTACAGCTACAAGGCTGTAAAGCAGATTATTCACAATGAAACCCCGGTCATGGAGCTTGCCCAGCTTAACGCAGTTATGCCGGTTCTTTACGGTTCTATGCCGAATCTTGGCCTCTACACAAAGCCTGACGGTCCGGTAGAAAACTGGTCAGAGCTACTGCCGTTGGGAAAGATTGATGAATCACGAGCCGCCCAGGAAGAAGCGGTTGAACATGCTGTCCGCGATATAGTTTTCGTGGCCGGTGAAATGTATGCGGCCGGTGCTGACGGCATTAACCTCGACACCTGCGGAGCTTCCGGTGATGCAGATTTTCTCGCCGGACTGCTGGCTACCGAAAAAATTAAGGAAAAATACCCTGATTTTGGTGTTGAAATGGGTGCCGCCGGTGAATTTGTGTTAGGGATGCACGGTAAAATTGAATACGACGGGACAAGGGTAGCCGGACTTTACCCGCACAAACAGGTCAAGCTGGCAGAAAAAGCGGGGGCCAACATTTTCGGTGCCGTAATCAATACAAACACCAAGATGTCCTTTCCCTGGGGCATTGCCCGCGCTGTAACCTTTGTGAAAGCCTGCACCGAGGCAGCAGATATCCCGGTGCACGTTAACGTCGGCATGGGTGTCGGCGGTATCCCGACCAGCGAGATTCCGCCGATCGACGCTGTAACCAGGGCCGATAAAGCGCTGATTGAAATCGGCAAGGCCGACGGGTTATAGATAGGGGTAGGCGATACTTTTAGCCTCGAAGTGGCTCACGGAGTTTCTTCCTGCATGAGTGGCATTCGCACAGCCGGAGATCTGGTTCTGCGGATACAGCTCGCTAAGAGCATGAAGATCGACGAAGCCAAAAAGTATGTAGCGGAAAAACTGGGGGTCGACCCCATCGATCTAAGCGATTCAGATAAGATGTATGATATTAGGGCTGATAAGGGTATGGGGCGTTCGTTTGACCTGAACAACTTCCCCAAGGGTATTGAAGCAAAGTTCAATATTGCCAAGGCCCTCGATATCAAGATTAACTCTGTAGAACGTTTCAAGGAAAGGGCAGGCCTTTAAGCGAAGAAAGCCGGAGGCGGGATTAGCACACAAAACCCCCTCCCCCCTTGGACTGCACCTGGAAGAAAGAAGGGCTCAGAGGTGTTTAAGGCACCTCTGAGCCCCTTTTTTCCAACTATTTGCGGGGGATAATAACATGTTCCATGAGCAAACAAATAATTATCCCTACAATCAAGGCGTTTCCAAAGATGTAGCGTGCCAGATCGGGAAGGCCGACCAGGGCGGCGTCGGGCAGAGATGCCACGCCGGCCCCGACAAGAATGGTCAGGCCGATTACAAAGGAATCGCGCTGATCGAGGTTCAGTTTTTTCAGTTCCTGGAGCCCGACAATTAAGATCTGGGTAAAAGCGGCCAGCAAAACGGCATAACCGACAGGCTGGGGTATCCTGGCCAGGAATGCGCCTACCTGCGGGAAAAACCCGGTTGCTATCATCAACAGGCAGAAGATAAAAAACGGTTTGCGCGATGCCACCCCTGATATTTTTACCAGGCCGGTCGAAGCAGCAAAGGGTACCGTGCCTACTGATGCACCGATTCCGGCCAGCAAGTTGCTTACCCCGTTAAATACAACGGCCCTGTTGTAATCCTTTGCTTCCATGGGCTTATCGGTAGCTTTAGACATTGCTGCGATACTGGCCAGAAGATTGGCGAGGATGATTAATGAAATTATGACCCCGGTAATAGTAACGCCGGGATCAAGGGTTGGCCAGCCCCAGGAAAAAAGCCGGGGCAGTTGAACAATCTGGGCCGGCTCAATCGCTTCTGCAGGTTCACTTACGAATAAGGCATAGAGAGCCCATCCCACGCCAAGACCAATCAGCACGTTAATGCTCCTCAACAGGGGAGGAGCTTTCATGGAAAGCATGACTATCGTGGCAATAACCACTGCACTGATCAATACCGGGGCATAATTAAAACCATTATCTACAGCGCTTGCCCCCAGGATACCGCTGACAAAGGTCCCGCTTAACTGTAAGCATAGTAGAATGAGGACACACCCGGTGACCGGCGGTGTAAAAAGTTTCATAACCCGGCCAACTATACCGGTAAAACCGAGCACCACCAGTAGCGCTCCGCAGAGCAGCATCGCCCCGACCAGGTCGGTGCGCACCAATTCAAGGGGTTTACCGATGGCCGTGGCAATCCCAGCCAGGCTGACAATAACTGCCCACCAGGGAGCAGCAGGGCCTTCAATAATTGGCAGGCGGTGACCAAAAGTTACCTGGAGAAGGGAAGCCAACCCGACAAAGAAAAACATTCTCTGGGCGTAATCGGCGATGCCGGCCTGGTCCAGCCCCAGTTGAGTTCCTAAAAAAACCGGGAGCACTGCAACATTAGCAGTGGCAAAGGCAAACCATTGCAGCCCGTAGAGCGTTGAACGCCAGGAACCGGGGTCACCGGCCAGGGGCCAGCTTAATACTGTTTTATTTGGGTCTGTTTGATTATTAATGCTGATAGGCTCCTTCCGGCGGGTGTTTCAGGAACCGTCCCTGAAACACCTTTTGGGTGCATAGGGGACGGTTCCTGAAACACCTTTTTCCCGGGTATTGGTTACCGGTAATTTAGCGGTGGGAGGTTAAGATATCGACTCTTTTAGCATTTTGTGTATCTTTGGCATAACCACGCTCATCAATAATCCCATTGTGGTCTTTGAGAGATCGACTGTCATGCCAAGCTGGTAGTCGCCGAATAGAATAATCACAACCAGGGAGTTGTTATCGAGGTGAACTGAATAGTAATCACCCAAGCCGGGGTATTCCGAACCTTGCAGGGTTTTTCCGAGCACGCGAGTAACCTCGTTGAATAGCGCTGTTGCCTTGGGGTTTGTATTATACCCGGCCAGCCCCTGGGCATCCCTGATATGCCATATATCGGCGGATAGCAACCCATCGCCCAGGTCTGATTTTAACTCTTCAATCACCTTTTTAAAATTCTCGATCATATTAGCCATTTTTTTCATCCTCTCTTTTTGTAATCAGGCAAAACCTGTTTAACCCCATTAAGCATTTCAACTTTAGCCTGTAAAAGATATTCTGCCCTTTTGACAGAAACGGTCACGAAAGACAACCGGCATAATATTATGGTGTCATATTAAATATGTTCTATGGATTGCCGGCCCGGTTCAGGCTATAGATTACAGGTACGGTTAACGGACCTGTTGTATCTTCCCTACCTGTCCATAAGCCGGCCGAGCAGTTCACGCGCCTGGCGCAGGGCCCGGGCGCGATGACTGATCATATTCTTTTTAGCTGCAGGCATTTCAGCGAAAGTCTGGCCCGTCGGTTCATAGACAAACAGAGGATCGTAGCCGAAACCTCCGCTGCCGCGGGGTGTTTCGGCTATCCGGCCGTGACAAACCCCTGATGCAAAATATGTCTCGCCTCCCGGTAAAGCAATGGCGATAACAGCAATAAAGCGGGCTCCGCGCTTTTCCGGAGGGATATTCCACAGTTCTTCCAGTAAAAGCCGATTATTAGCAGCGTAGTCTCCCTCCTCCCCGGCATAGCGGGCTGAATGGACACCGGGTCTGCCTTCCAAAGCTTCTACTTCCAACCCTGAATCATCTGCGAGAGCCATTTCACCGCTAAAGGCGGAAACTGTTTCCGCTTTTTTAGCAGCATTTCCGCGAAAGGTGGGCCGGTCTTCCTCGGGCATTTCCAGCCCGGGAAAATCGGCAATCGTTTTAATCTCAAGCGACAGGCCTTCCAGTATTTTTTTTATCTCTGTCAGTTTGTTTTTGTTGCCTGTAGCAATAACTAATTTTTTCACCTGGTCAGGTATCACTCCCCGCACTCAATGCGCAGTCATTCTCCGCGTAATATTTCCATAACCGGTGGCAGAATCCCTGCTGCCCAGGGCTTAAGTTTTTATCCCGGCAGCAAGATATTGTCATCCTTTGAAATAAAGCAGTAGATAAACAAAAGATTTGCATTGACCGCAATTGTCTGTTAAGATATACCCGTATAGGGTATATCTTAAGATGAAGCTGAACAGAAAGAGAGGCCTACACATATGAGTAACCCGGAAACTAAAACAGAACCGGAAAAAACGGTTATTGCTTTATCCGGCATGACCTGCACCGCTTGTTCCCAGAGAGTTGAAAAGGCGCTGCAAAAGACTGAGGGAGTTCTGTCAGCACAGGTAAACTTTCCAATGGAGAAAGCCTATGTTGAATTTGATTCTGCCTTGATTGACGAGTCCACCCTGCTCGATGTGGTAAAAAAGAGCGGTTACGAAGGAAAATTAACCGGCAGTGAACTTAAGACAATAACTTTTACTGTTTCCGGCATGACCTGCAGCAGCTGTGCACAGAGAATTGAAAAAAGCCTGAACAGCAAGCCGGGGGTTGCTGAAGCCACAGTTAATTTTGCCTCGGAAAAAGTCACTGTTAAATATAACCCCTCTGAAACCAGCCAGGTAAAACTAAAGAAAACTATCAGGGATAGCGGCTACGAAGTAATAGAGAGTTCGGATGTCGACAGCAAGGGAAAGGAAATCCAGGATCACGAAATGGCAAAAATGGCCCATGCTGCCCGGCGGATGTGGTTTGCCATATCCTTTGCCGCTCCGATTATGATCCTGATGATGGTTCATATGTTCCTGGTAGAAATTCCTTACTATTTGCCAATTATTTTTGTCCTTGCTTTTCCGGTAATATTCTTTGCCGGCTGGGAAACACACGTGGGCAGTTTTAAATCGGTGAAAGCCCTCAGCCCGAATATGGATACCCTGGTATCGATGGGCTCACTGCTGCCATACCTGCTCAACCTGGCTGTTATATGGTTTCCGATCACATCTTTCATTGAGATGGCCGCCTCGATTATGACCCTGCACCTGGTTGGAAGGTTCCTTGAAGCGAAAGCCAAGGGTAAAGCTTCCCAGGCGATTAAAAAGCTTCTGGAAATGGAAGCAAAGAAAGCAAGAGTGATTATCGACGGGGAGGAAGTCGAAGTCCCGATCGAAGAGCTGGAAGTTGGCCAGGTTATGATTGTCCGCCCCGGTGAAAAGGTTCCCACCGACGGTGTAGTCGTCGAGGGCAGGAGCAGCATAGACGAGTCGATGGCTACCGGCGAATCGCTGCCTGTGGAGAGGTCAAGCGGGGATGAAGTAATCGGCTCTACAATCAACAAGCAAGGCATGCTTCAGGTAAAGGCAACCAAGATCGGCAAAGATACCTTCCTCTCGCGGGTGATCAAGATGGTCGAGGAAAGCCAGGGTTCCAAGGTGCCGATCCAGGAATTTGCGGACAAGGTCACCGGTTTTTTCGTGCCGGCAGTTATTCTGGTCGCAGTTCTCGCCTTCGTGTTGTGGACGCTTTTCCCGGGATTTTTTATTCCGATTGTAGAGTTCTTTAACTTCCCGTGGAGCAACGTTGATTTACCGCAGTTTTCCCTGGCCCTGCTGGCGACAATCGCAGTACTGGTCATCTCCTGCCCCTGTGCACTGGGCCTGGCTACTCCAACGGCTATCATGGTCGGTGGTGGTCTGGGCGCGGAAAATGGAATTTTAATCAGAAAAGGAGAGGCGATCCAGACGATTAAGAATGTTAAAATCATCGCCTTCGATAAAACCGGGACTATCACCAAGGGAAAACCGGAGGTTACCGACATTTCTGCTGTAAACGGCTACACTGGATCCGATTTACTGTTTTACGGCGGCAGCCTGGAAGCTGCTTCGGAACATCCCCTCGGAGCAGCCATAGTGGAAAAGGCCAAAGCTGAAGGCCTTACCCTGCAAAAGGTTGCAGATTTTACATCTGTAACCGGCAAAGGGGTTGAAGGAGCGGTGAACGATAAGCAGGTCCTGATCGGAAGCCGCAAACTGATGGAGGCAAAGGGAATAGTATATCAACAGTATGTAAATGAAATGGAAAAACTCGAAGACGAAGCAAAAACTGCGATGTTAATCGCCATAGGCGGTGAAATGGCCGGGATTGTTGCCGTTGCCGATACCCTAAAGGAAGATTCCGAACAGGCGATTGCCGAGCTGGAAAAAATGGGATTCAGAACAGCAATGATAACCGGGGACAACAGCAGAACAGCAAGCGCCATTGCCCGGAAGGTTGGCATGAGCAGAGTCCTGGCCGAAGTGCTTCCCGACGGAAAAGTAGACGAAATCAAGAAGCTGCAGGAGGAATACGGGACAGTGGCTATGGTTGGGGACGGCATTAACGATGCGCCCGCTTTAAAACAGGCCAATGTTGGGATTGCGATCGGAACCGGCACCGATATTGCCATTGAAGCGGCAGATATTACCCTGGTCCGGGGCGAATTAAGCGCAGTAATCGCGGCCATCAAGCTGTCAAATGCCACTTTTGGCAAGATCAAACAAAACTACTTCTGGGCCTGGTTTTATAACGGCCTGGCTATCCCGGCAGCTTTCTTCGGGTTACTGCACCCGATGATCGGGGCAGCCGCCATGGCTACAAGTTCCATCAGTGTAGTGTTAAACTCTACGCTACTTAAAAAAGTCAGAATTAAACCTGATTACCTGGATCGCAGGCACCAGGCACCGGAGACTGAGAATCAAATACCGGCGCAAACCGGTAACAATTTATAAAACAAATCAGGGCCCCGCATCTGCGCGCTGACCACGGGACGTGCAGCCTGCAGGTTCGCCCTGAACTTTTCCGGACTGCTGCCGCTGATGACCGCAACCGGTTATGAATTAACCAGCCCGGGTTGCCTAGTTGCAAAATTACTGTTATAATATACCCAATAGGGGTATATTCATGGCTTGACAGAGGAGGCAGATAATAATGAATGGTCAATCAAGTAACCTGGAAAAGACGGTGATCAATATATCCGGAATGAGTTGTAACCACTGTGTCCAGCACGTCGAAAAGGCGCTGCAGGAGGCCCGGGGAGTTACTTCTGTCCAGGTTGATCTAAACAATGAACGGGCTTACCTTGAATACGACACTGCTATTACTAATGTAGAGAACCTGATCCAGGCAGTCAATGATGCCGGTTATGAGGGAACCAGGTCTGAACATTAGGGATGATCCCGCATAGCGGGCCGCAGTGAATCGCTTGTCAGTAAGGAGAGCTAACCATGTATTATGATCCTGTATGCAAGAATACTTTATCAGAAGAAAAGGTTAATGCAACTTACTCTTATAATGGAATAACATATGAATTTTGCTGTCAGGGTTGCCGGGAACAATTTCAAGGCGATCCTGAAAAATATATTGGCAAAAACTGGTGGCAGCGTTTTCTCTACCGTATGGCTGAATCCAATGCTGAAGAATTTAAAGGACAAAAGCCGAGCTGCCACTAGTCTGCTGAAACATTCAGTATAGATTCAGGCTGCAGCTTTTTCGCAGGAATATTATGCAATGAGTAATTTGTTGAAATCTGTTTGTAGTGCTGAAGGGATAATAGAATTAGAAATGCTGAGGCATAAAACTGCCTCAGCATTTCTAATTCTATGTAAAACTTAAATTGCTGCCAAATAAATTACAAGCCGGCATCCGGCCGCTTCAAACTGTAAAGCTTACATAAGCCTCTTAATCACTTCCATCAGTTCTTCTATGGTACTTTCTCCACTCTCTTTTTCGAGGATAGCCGTACTGACACAACCCTTGGTGTGATCTTCCAGAATTAACATGGCCAGGCGGGCCAGCGCCATCCTGGATGCAGCGATCTGGTTCAGCACATCGACACAATACCTTTCTTCCTCAACCATGCGCTTTATACCCCTGACCTGGCCTTCTGTCCGGCTCAAGCCGTCAAGGATCTTTTTTTTATTTCCCTGGTAACTGCCGTGACCTGCGTGGTGACAGGTTTCATCGTTTTCTTCATTCCCATTGGCCAAGCCTTTTTCAGTCATTTAATGGACTCCTCAATCAGGTTCTTCAATAGTTTGGGAAACTGCGCTTAATTGCGAGCGCCGCAGGCTCAAAAAGCCTGACTAATAGAGTTATGGATATGCGCTTGAAATGAATTATAAACCCACGGGGGGTATCGTGTCAATAGGTGTAATCGCTTTTCAAGACGCCATTCAGACTGGCGCTCAGTCAACTGCTGTGCAGCAGAACAGCTGTTAAAGCATTTTACCTTTGTCACATATAAATATATAATGGCTATAAAAAGGAGGGACTATTCTTTTGAAAAACTTAAGCAACCAGGGCCCGGATTTGCCCAAGACTCTTATCCGGGATGCTGCAGATTCGGACTACAACAGGATTATTTATCTGAATGCCTGTGAAATTCAGTACACCAGCGCTATGGACATAGACAGAGCCCGCCACCTCGATTCTCTGTCAGATTACCACAGGGTGGCTGAAGTCAATGGGCATGTCGCTGCTTTTATCCTCGCCATGAAAGATCATGTCCCTTACGTAAATGATAACTACCGCTGGTTTTCAGAACGTTACGAGAGGTTTTTATACATCGACAGGATAGTTGTCGACAGGCCTTACCAGGGGCTCAAAATCGGCACGCTCTTATACAGGGATATTGTTGACTATGCCCGCAAAGAAAACATCCCGGTAATCACCTGCGAGATCATGATTGAACCGCCCAACAAGCGATCTCTTGATTTCCATGCCAGGCAAGGCTTCAAAGAGATAGGCATCAGATCGGTTGAGAACGACAGTGTAAAATACTCGATGCAGGCCATGCCGGTTACTGCAGTATAACCTGGTATAGCAGCCAGTCTCTATTTCTGCAACAGCAGTCAGGGGAAAAGCATTATCGCTGCCGATACCCTTACCTGCAACGGAGAGGTAAGAAAGTGCTTCGCCTGCTGCTGACCGAAGGTCCGGGTTCCTTTGGAGGCGTGAGCAGTTACAAATATTATTAGTGCGTGACTCCCGCCCCCTTTTACTGGTATTCTCCCCACGGCGACACATTGCATAATCTTAATATTATGTTATAATTTGAGGTAATCAGTTTAAAAAGGGGTTGCTTTCTATGTCACTGAAAGTTGTTATTGTTGGCGGGGTAGCCGGCGGGGCTTCTACCGCTGCACGTTTGCGTCGTATGAGCGAAGAGGCTGAGATAATACTATTGGAGCGTGGCGAGTATGTTTCCTATGCCAACTGCGGTCTTCCTTACTACATTGGGGGAACAATCGAAGCAAGGGACGACCTTTTCGTTATGACGCCCCAAAAATTTAAAGCATGGATGAATGTTGATGTCCGGACCTTAAATGAAGCCGTCGGAATTGACCGGGAGAATAAAGAAATAGAAATTATTGAACTGGGCAGTGGCCGGAAATATCGCGAAAGTTATGATTACTTAGTCCTGTCACCGGGAGCCGAACCGCTGCGGCCGCCGCTGCCGGGAATCGACAGCGAGGGCATTTTCAGCCTGAGAAGCGTTAACGACACTGATCGGATCTTCAGTCACCTTGCTGGGGAAGACCCGCAAAAAGCTGTAGTAGTGGGAGCCGGCTATATTGGCCTGGAAATGGCCGAAAGTCTGCACCAACGAGGCCTGGATGTTACAATTGTTGAGCTTGCCCACCAGGTCCTGCCGCCAATTGACCCCGATATGGCCCTGTTGGTTCAACATTACCTGCGCACCCATAATGTAAATCTCCGGCTGGGCAATGGGGTTAAGCAATTTCATCAAGTTGAAAATGGCGGCCTGAATGTTGAATTGAACAGCGGTGAACTGCTGGAAACCGACCTGGTAATCCTTTCGATTGGCGTCAAGCCGGAGGCAAAATTGGCCAGGGAAGCGGGATTGGAAGTTGAGCGGGGTATTAAGGTCAATGATCGAATGCAGACTAATGACCCTTCAATTTATGCCTTAGGCGATGCAGTTGAAGTAAAACACCTGGTTACCGGCAAGCCGGCGGTAATTCCCCTGGCCGGCCCTGCCAACAAGCAGGGGCGGATAGTCGCCAATAACATTGTCGGAAATTCTGAACACTACAATGGCACCCAGGGCACATCTGTACTGAAAATATTTGATATGACCGTGGCCACAACAGGCGCCAATGAGCGAATTCTGAAAGAGGCCGAAATTCAATACCACAGCATAATTATTCACCCTAATGATCATGCCGGCTATTACCCGGAGGCGTCTCCCCTTTCCCTGAAACTGCTGTTTAACCCCGAAGGAAAAGTATTGGGCGCCCAGGCCCTGGGATTCAGCGGCGTAGAAAAGCGGATCGATGTGCTCGCAACCGCCCTGCGTCTCGGGGGCAGTGTTAATGATCTGCAGGAACTGGAACTGGCCTACGCCCCGCCATACTCATCGGCAAAGGATCCGGTCAACATGGCCGGTTTTGTCGCAGGCAACATGTTAAAGTCTGGTTATGAAACTATTGAAACAGAGGAATTAACCGAAACAGACATGAGCCGCCTCCAGATCGTTGATGTCCGTGAAACGGAAGAACTCAAGCAGGGAATAATTCCGGGCAGCATTAATATTCCCCTGGGCCAGCTGCGCAGCCAGTTGAAAGTACTTGATCCAAAAAAGGAAACAATTACTTACTGCAGTGCCGGCCTGCGCTCATACCTGGCTTCACGAATTCTTATCCATAATGGCTTTAATAAAGTACGCAACCTAAACGGCGGCTACTACATCTATCAGACTATGCAGAGCGAAAAACAAGCCTGAGAGAGGTTAAAGATAAAGCAAACTGCCCCGGCTTTCAACCTGTGTCTGAGGGAAACACTATGAAGAAGGGCCTGACTGATCTAACTGCATCGCTTTATTTAACCCTAAATGCTTAAGCCCGTTTATTTGCCGGAAATTCGACCGAAAAAAACTGAACCGTCAGCAGGCTGTCAACATAAGCATGGGAATACCGGGCACGCCGACAGGGTTAACCCAAATCAAAGAGGGCCCCGTCCCCTGCTCTTACAACCAGCCTGGGATATTCCCAACATGAAGCCCTCTCGCTCAATTAACCGGGAGGGCTTCATTCGGATAGCGTCTGATTATTCACAGGGCTGGAGTTGGCTGAAATTCGACTTAGTCCACCAGCAGTTTATACATCACAAAGGCATCTGCAAAGCCAAGTTTTGAATGACGGAATGCTGCGGGGAGTGATCCTATTATGTAAAATCCGTGCCGCTGCCAGAGGCGGACGGCACCCTGGTTGGCTGCTGCAACAAGGTTGTACTGCATTGCCCGGAATCCTTTTGATACAGCTTCAGACTGCGAGTGCTCACAAATTTCTGAAGCAATCCCTTTGCCACGGGAAGCTTCTGCAACGATATAACCGCAGTTGCAGACATGGGCGCCCAGGGCCGGTTGGTTTGGTTTGATCTAGTATGTGCCAAGGATAAAGCTGTTATGATCCAGGGCAACATATGTTGTCTCAGGCATTTCCACCCAAACCCTGTGGGCCTCTTCTTCACTTATCTCCGGCGAAAAGGAATAGCTCTCACCAGGCCGGAACACGGGCTCGATAATCCGCCAGATGGCCTTCCAATCACTCTCTTCATAAGGCTGAATTTTGACCATAGTTCATCTTCTCCAGTAATAAATTATATCATCCGGGGCTGCCGTGATATTACCGGCCTTCTCTTTTTCTTAAGCAAGGGCCAACCGGTTAACGCATCGGTGAGAGTTGGCGAAGCTGCTCTGCCGCATCGGCTACAGCATCGATAACATAGTCAATCTCTTCTGAAGTGTTATTTATGCCAAGTGAAAAGCGAAGTGTCCCCCTGGCTGTGACAGGGTCAAGGCCAATTGCGGTAAGGACATGAGAAGGTTCATCAGAATCAGCGCTGCAGGCTGAAGCTGTCGATACGGCAATTCCTCTTGTATCGAGGGCCAGGAGCAGGGCTTCCCCTTCCAGGAAAGCAAAATTCAGGCTGCTTATATTCGACACCCTTTGTTGAGAATGGCCGTTTAAAGTTACATTATCAATGCGTGATAGAATACCGCTTTCAAGCCTGTCGCGCAGAGCCGATATTTTGGCAGCTTCAGTATCAAGGTTACCGGTAGCGAGGCGCAGGGCGGTGGCCAGGCCGACCACCCCGGGAATATTTTCAGTGCCGGGACGTAAAATCTTTTCCTGGTGTCCACCTTCAAAAAGTGGGGCAAGCTTGATGCCTTCGCGCTTGTAAAGAGCCCCGGTACCCTTGGGGCCGTAAATTTTATGAGCAGTCAGAGAGAGCATATCTACTCCCAGTTCTTTAACGCTGACCGGGATTTTGCCTACAGCCTGGACTGCATCGGTATGAACTGCTATCCCCCGCTCATGAGCCAGGGCGGTGATTTCTTTCAGGGGCTCGATCGTGCCGATTTCATTGTTAGCCAGCATGATGCTGATCAGGATGGTGTCGGGACGGATTATTTTTTTTACTGCTTCAGGATCAACCATTCCATACCGGTCAACGGGAAGGTAGGACACCTCAAACCCCTGTTTTTCGAGTTCATGAAAAACATTTAGGACAGCATGGTGCTCAATGGGTGAGGTAACCAGGTGCCGGCCCCGGTCGCTGTTTGCATAAGCAAAACCTTTTATGGCCAGGTTATCGCTTTCTGTGCCGCCACTTGTAAAAATAATTCCTTCAGGTTCGGCTTCTATGGCGGAGGCAACCTCATTGCGCGACCCTTCCAACGCGCGCTTCCCCTTCTGCCCGATAGAATACAGGCTGGAAGGGTTCCCATAAATTTCAGTTAAATACGGGCGCATTGCATCAGCAACCTCCGGAAGAACCGCTGTTGTAGCAGCATTGTCCAGGTAAATCTCTCTCATCAATATAACCTCCCAATAAACCCTCAATAATTCTGGTCCGTTTATCCTAACCTGAAACAATTTCAGCCTGGGCTATGCATCTTAAAATTTCTAGCCCCTCTTCGGCATCAATGAAAATTATATACAATTGCTATAGTTTAAGTATACTTTACCCAAAATACCGTGTCAATGCCTGCTATTTTTATACTCACGTGGATAAATCCCACACTGCCATTTCATGGTTCCCCATAACGCGAAAAACAGTTCCTTCATGAACTGCTCCATACCGCAATCATCCAGGACAACCCGTTTTGCCCGGGTTGATGCGCAGGCCTGCGGGAAAGGCGCTGCCACCGGTGTAACACCGGTAGCAGCGCCTGATGATAGATTCACTGGAATCGCCTCAGAGCGATCAGTAGGGGAAGAAATAGAGGCCAAGAGCAATAAATGGCCCGGTAATTAACATGATCGTCAGGGTGTAACCAATGATATCCCTGGCCCGAAGCTGGGTAATACCGAGCAGGGCGATAGCCCAAAACGGCTGAAGCATATTCGTCCACATATCACCACAGCCGTAGGCGACAATAGTTTTGCCGATCGGTACGCCAAGAGCCAATGATACCTCACTCATGATTCCGCCGATAACAGCCCATTCCCCGCCACCGGAAGGTACGAATATATTCATCACACCTGCTGTTAACCAGGCAATAATCGGGAAGTTAGCAGCAGTAGCGAATCCGAGGAACCAGTTTGCAGCGATTAAGGCCAGCCCCGAGTATTGAATCATACCCATGATTCCGGCGTAGAAGGGGAACTGCAAAATGATGCCCGCAGCGCCCTTGACAGCCTCGGTGATTGCTTTAGCGTAGCGTTCAGGGGTGCCGTGCAGTATAAAGCCGAGAACGATAAAGATAAAGTTAAAGATATTCAGGTCGAGGGTGAAACCCCTGGCGTAAAAATAGAGTACAATGGCCACAGCTCCCATAATGGCAGTTATGATGGCAATAAGCTTGCTGTTATCCAGTCGATCGCCGAAGGTTGGTTTTTCGATGACATCATTTTCGATACCATGTTCGTCCTCTTCCAGCAATTTCGGTGACATATCGGCGATTGTCTTTGCGCCTTCACCTGTTTTCGGTGCCATAAAGTAAAAGGCTACCGGAATAACTACAAGGCAAAGCATGATTGCCAGCAGGATAGAGTAAATAGAAAATACTGATTCGGCAAGGGGAACCACGCCAATCAGATCTTCATATATATGGCCCGGTGTTGCCGAAAGAAGGGCAGCAGAGCTCGAGGGGCCAACGTGCCAGACCAGCTGGCTGGTATAACCTGCAGCGGCAATAAGCGGATAGTGCAGTTTAATTCCCCTGTGGTGAGCCTGCTTCGCCACCTCTACTGCGAAAAGGGCGCCGACGATCAAGCCGAAACCCCAGTGGAAGTAACCGACCAGGCAGGCCAACAGGGCAGTTAATGCGGCAGCCTGGGGGTTATTATTGGGGATGCCGGCCAGTTTCTTGATCAAGTTGCTGACCTGGGGCGCCCGGGTCAGGGCGTGGCCGGTAACCAGGATGAGAACCATCTGCATAGCGAAAGCTAACAGATCCCAAAACCCGGCGTACCAGTGGTCGATCATTTGAAGCGGTGTGTTCCCGGCCAGGGTAATGCCGAGGACAAATGAAACGAATGTAAGCAAAAGAGCAAAAATTAAGGGGCTTGGCATTACCTTTTCCGAAACATCGGAAAGTTTGTTTCCTACAGTATTCAGAACGGTCATATAACATCCTCCAATCTTATTAACATCACTTTACTAAGGTAGAATTACCAGGCTACCCAGCCACCATCAACAAGCACGGTGCTTCCGGTAACCAGTTCGGCCGAATCTGAGGCCAGGTATAATACTGCGCCGACAACGTCATCCGGGGTGCCAATTTTACCCAGGGGAATCCTGCTGATCACCTCGTTGTAAAACTCCTGATCTTCGAACATCGGTTCAGTCAGGGGGGTTTTCAGGAATGTCGGAGCCACACAGTTAACCTTGATATTATACTCTGCCAGTTCTACTGCCATGGCCTTGGTGGCCTGGGTCAACCCGCCCTTACTGGCGCAGTAAGCCACTCTCTTGTAGAAACCCACCAGGGCCATCTGCGAAGTAATGTTTATAATCCGGCCTTCTTGATGCTGCTTCATCTTTTTTGCCACAGCCTGTGATGCAAAAAATGCGCCTTTCAGGTTGGTGTTCATAATCGTATCCCACTGCTCCTCGGTTACATCAAGGGTATGGGCCTGGATATTTAACCCGGCAGAGTTAACCAGGATATCAATTTGCCCCGCTTCGTCAGCGGCCTGCTCTGCCATTTGCTCGATCTGGCTAACATTTTGCACATCACAGCTTATAATGGAACATTCTCCACCTCCTTTCATTATTTCTGCCTTAAGCGTTTCCAGGTCTTTCATAGTCCGGCTGACAGCAACAATCCCGGCCCCGGACTCAGCCAGGGAAAGGGCTATTGCTTTGCCGATCCCTTTACCGGCCCCGGTCACTATGGCAGTTTTGCCTTTCAGGTCAACAGATAGTTTTCCCATAATGTTTTACACCTCACACATCATTAATCCAGCGCTTTAAAGAGGCAGGCCTCCACTTCTTCCAGGGTCAGCTTTTTGGGATTGTTATCCATCAAACGGGTTACTTTAACCGCTGCTTCAGCCAACCCGGGAATATCCTCTTTCCTGATCCCGAATTCACTCAGTTTCTGTGGTATGCCGATATCACGGGACAGCTCAAAAACAGATTTGCAGGCCAACTCAGCCTGCTCCCGCAGGGACAGCTTCCCGGTAACCTCACCCATGGCGCGGGCAATATTAGCGAACTTCTGGAGGTCGCCAATCATGTTGTACTCCATGATGTAAGGCAGCAACAGGGCATTGGTTTCCCCGTGCCCGGTGCCAAACTGCCCGCCGATAGGGTAGGCACAGGCATGAACGGCGCCAACTCCTGCGTTAGCCAGGGAGATGCCGGCAAAAACTGAACCGAGAGCCATATCTTCCCGAGATTTTTCATCCCTGCCAAAGGAGACAGCCCGCCTGAGGCTGGCCCCAATTAATTCAATCGCTTTCAGGGCGTAGAGATCAGTCTGGATATTAGCCCTGGGCGAGGTGTATGACTCAATAGCGTGGGTCAGGGCATCCATTCCCGTGGCTGCAGTTACGCCGGGCGGCACAGAGTAGGTTAACCCGGAATCGACAATCGCCACTTCGGGCAGCAGATGTATACTGACCACACCTTTTTTTAAATGTTCTTTTGTATCGGTAAAGATGGCGTTTTTAGTTACCTCCGCTCCCGTGCCGGCTGTTGTCGGAATCAGGAACTTGGGGACACCTTTCCCGGGAATCAGGTTGAGGCCGACATAATCGAGAATGCTGCCGCCGTTAGTTGCCAAAACCGATACGCCCTTGGCCACATCCAGGGGGCTGCCGCCTCCCAGGCCGATAATCAGGTTACAGTCATGATCCCTGAACTTTTCCAGGCATTGCTCCAGTTCTTCAACGGTTGGCTCAGGAGTGACATCGAGGTACCTGACAACCCCCGCTCCTGCTTCTTCAATCTCACCGGCAACCCTGTCAACAAGTCCGGCCGAAGCGACCCCCTGGTCAGAGATAAGAAACACCTTTTTTGCTTTATAGTTTTTTAATTCCGGCCCCAGGCTGCCCAGGGCTCCACGGCCGTAATAGTTGACGCCGGGTAGGGTAAACGGGTTTACCATAACCACACAGCTCCTTTCTTGATTAATAAATTTCTTTACCCTTTTCAGATTTAACATAGACGATTACACCATTCTTGATGATCTAATCTGGTTGCCTGATCTTGATGTTTAAAGCTTCATTTATCTTGGTGCAGTTCTAAGTTGTAAGCTGCGGCATGATGTAATCGTCTATATCTCTAAGAAAGCATTCCCTGTAGGGCTATTCTTGCTTTACTACTGATTAAGCCAGGCAAGTCCCAACTCTTCAAGCTTGCTTTCAGTGACTCCGCCTTCAGCAGTCCAACCGGCCATACCGTAGTATAAAGCCACCGCCGCTTCAAACTGTTCTTTTTCCAGGGTTATCTTTCCACCAAACGGCCCTTTTTCAAGAAAACTGTAGAATAACCGGGGCAGCCTGTCATCGGCGGCTGCCAAACCCTGCCGGCGGTTATACTCCCGGGCCATGGCCAGGGCCCTTTCCCCGGCCTTGATCATTTCCCACCAGCTTGTGTTCCAACCTGTTGCCGCTTTCACAGCAGCGGCAAGTTTGTCCAGGGGAATCAGGCTGCGGGCGACATAGCCAAACATGCATACCCCGAGCACATCGTAAGCGCTGTTGAGGAGGCTGGTATAAAAAATCATCCTGACCTTGGAGGCGCCGGTATCAAGCGGTTCAACCGGTTCCGTGATGCCGAGAGCCGACATTTCTATGACGCCAAAACCATCGGCAGTTGCAAAGAAAGGATCATGCTGGGCATACCAGTGATCGGCACCGTTAACCGAAAGGGCATACTGCAGTCCGAGACCGCTTTTTATCCGCGGATCGTGCATGGGCGCTTCCTGGCCCTTTACTTCGACCAGGAACTTCTCGCTTTCAGGGCCGAATACTTCGGCCGCCCGCCTGCTTCCCCGGGAAAGCAAGTCACCAAAACCTTCCCGCCGGGCAATTTTCTCAACCAGGGGCAGAATAACTTCTTTATTGCCAAACTTAAGCTCCAGGCCGTCAGTATCTTCAGTACCGATAATGCCTTCTTCGAAACACCTCATGGCGAAAGAAATGGTCATGCCAAGCGAGATGGTATCCAGGGTATAACGGTTGCACAATTCGTTAGCCTTGGCTACTATCTTCAGATCGCTAATGCCGCAGTTTGAACCGATAGCCGCCAGGGTCTCATATTCCGGGCCACCATATCTCCTGTCAACTTTTATTTCGCCCTCATTAATTTCCACCACTCTCTTGCACACCACCGGACAGGCGTAACAACCTTTTGGCTTCAGGCTGTACTGCTCTGAGGCAAGCTCTTCGGCATCATCACAGACTCCGAGTGCGAAGTTGTTTGTCGGCAGGCCGCCCTGGGCGTTGACCGTCTTTATTCCTCCCGGGGTGCCATGTTTGTGGAGCATGGAGCCGAGGGGGTGCTCACTGATATTATCGACAGCCCAGCTAAATATTTCTTTTAACTGCTCAGCGTTTTCTGCTTCCGGGGCTGCCGTTCCGCGCACTGCTATGGCCTTGAGATTCTTGGCACCCATCACGGCGCCAAGGCCGTTTCGCCCGTTAAAGTGAGCCAGGTTGTTGACAATATTGGCGTAGAGGACCTGGTTTTCCCCGGCAGGGCCAATCTGGGCTACCTGGATCCGTTTGTCATCCAATTCCTCCCGGATTCCATCCTGCGTTTCCCCGGTTTCACGGCCCCAAAGGTGGGTCGCATCCCTGATTTCCACCTGGCCGTCCTTAATCCAGAGGTAAACCGGTTTCGGCGATGCCCCGGTAATCACAATTGCATCAAAGCCGGCTTTTTTTAACTCGGGCCCCCACCAACCTCCGGCTTCCGACTTACCCAGCGCATTGGTCAGCGGTGATTTTGCCATGACAATGTAGCGGGGTACGGCCGGGATCCTTTGACCGGTTAAAAGGCCGGGAGCAAATACCAGGGGGTTGTCCGGCCCGAGGGGATCGGTTTCTTCCCCGGATTCATTCAAAAGGTAATACAGGCCGATTCCGTGACCGCCGAAATAGCGCCGGTAAAAATCTTCCTCCTTTTTTTCAATCTCTACTTCCGCTGATGAAAGGTTAACCTTCAGTATTTTTCCGTTATAACTCATGCTCAGCCTCCTCCGAAAATAGGGTAGAGTTCAACTGTCGAATTGTCTTTAAGAGCGCAGTCTACGGTTTCTGCTTTCTGATCAACCAGCACCAGGCCCACCTGCCCGGCCGGTAGTTTATACTCTTCCAGGATTGTCCTGACCGTAAGCCCGGGATAATACTTGACTTTTACTTCTGCGGCAGGCACGTAATCCTGCAGGGCGCTTATAAATCTGACTGTTATGATCGGCCGCCCCTCCAAACAAATGATGGTATTTGCCAAAATAAACTTAATGTCACTAAACATGCCCTTTTAAGTGTTGTAATCGTTTACATGTGAAATTAGAGTAATATTAACCGTAATGAAGCCGTTTTAAGGCAATTGCTCAATGAACATAATGTTCTAATGGAGCTAATTATGTAAACGTTTACATTTTTTCTAATTTAAATATTCTATGCAAATTAAATTATCCCTTCTTTTGTGGATAATATATTTGTTTTAACGAAGCAGTTTCCCGGAGGTCTTTCTGGCAGCCAGTTTCGGCCTGAGAACGACCTGGACCGGCAGTTGAAGATCATCATTCCGGATCATCTTATGCAGGCTCACTATAGCTATCTCTGCCATCATGTTCCTGTTCTGGGATACCGTAGTAAGCTCAATTGCCTTGTGGGAGGCAATCTCGATATCATCAAAACCGACCAGGGAAATATCTTCTGGAATTCTCAGGCCAGAGGAAACTATGGCATCAAAAGCACTGAGTGCCATCAGATCATTGGACGCAAAGATTGCCGTGGGCGGATTGTCGGCTTTGAGCAGTTTTATAGCAGCTTCGAACGACTGCTGTTCGCTGTACTTCCCCTGGACCACGATTTCCTGGTCATAGGATAGGCCGAAATGTTTCAGGCCCTTCATATAACCGCTCACCCTTTCCCTGCCCGTGGAGAAGGAATGCGGGCCGCGAATCATCGCTATCCTGCGGTGGCCCAGGTTGTAGAGGTGCTCAACTGCCATAAAAGCTCCCAGTTCGTTATCGAGGACAACGTAATTGAGGTCGGCGCTTTTTTCCGCCTTGCGGTTATAGAGTATATAGGGCAGGCCGCTGGAGACAACTTCCTGCAGCGAAGAATCTTTCCAGTGCACGGAAGCAAAGATAAAACCGTCAACCTTCCTCTGCAGCAAGACATTGATATATTTTTGCTGTTCGTTTATATCGTTATTGGTGGTGCAGAGGATAATGGAATAGTTGTGCCTCCCCGCTATCTCAATGATCGTTTTAGCGGTTTCGGCGTAAAAGGGGTTGGTAATATCAGCCAGAAGCAGGCCAATACTGTTGGTCTTTTTACTTCTCATGCTTCGGGCCAGGCTGTTTGGGTAGTAGTTTAGCTCAGCAATTGCTTTTTGAACCCTTTGCCGGGTTTCCGGTTTAACATTCGGCGCATTATTGATCACCCTCGATACAGTAGCACCGGAAACTCCCGCCAGGCGGGCGATATCATCGATAGTCGACATAATCGGCTTCCTGTCCTGATTATTTTCTAGTGTATTCAACATTAATCGCCTTTTCCCTGCCGGCGGGCATCTAATTGTCAAACTGCACGGGAAAGGCTGCCGGCAGGGCACAGGGTGCCGGTGAGAAAGAGGCAGGCCGAGTGCCCCTTTCTGGCAATTAGCGGTGGGACTGCCTGCCTGTCCCCTTTCCCCTGTCTCCTTTCCCGGAATGGAACTTTAGGGTTGAGAAGAGGAAACGGGCCGGCAGCGTAGAAATTCCTATCCATAGAGATTGGAGGCCGGGCGCTTAGTGAAAAAAACTGCCTTTATCCTGTTAACAGCCGTGCTGCTTGTCTTAGTGGCAGTCTATTCTCTTGGGGGAACCGGGCTTGTTGCTGAAGGCCTGGCCCAGGCCGGCCGGACGGCAATGCGGGCCTTCCTGCTTATAATTGTCGCCTTTATCGTGATCGGCCAGCTGCAGGTACTGATTTCTTCGGAGATGATCAAACAGTGGTTGGATAAGTATTCAGGCAGCAAGAGTATCGCCATGAGTTCCATCGCTGGCGGCCTCTTCCCGGGCGGTCCATATATCTTCTACCCTTTCCTGGCCGGGTTTAAAGATAAAAGTATTCCATTCTACCTGATTTTTTCATTCGTAGTCGGCAAACAGAACTATGACTTTACCCGCCTGCCCCTGGAAATCAGCCTGACCACCCCTGGCCTGGCTCTCTTAAGAAATATCATTACCCTTCCCTTCCCATTTGTCATGGGTTTGCTCATCAGGCGCTTTCTACCTGATGGATTTAGCGGCGAAAACCGGGAGAAGGGCGGCCGGCAATGACAATACCGACTATAGTTTTTTTAATCCTGGCCGTAATCCTTTTTATGATCAATTTGCGGAGCGGCAGGCACTGGGCCGGCTTAAAAAGCAGCTTCAGGCAGCTTACTCTTGCCCTGCCGGTTATTCTCCTGGCCATGCTGCTGGCCGGCCTGCTGGAAGTTATAATCCCGGAAGAATTTATCAGACGCTGGCTGGCCCAGGAAGCCGGATTTACTGGAATTATGCTCGGCACTTTTGGCGGAATGCTGATGGCTTTCGGGCCTTATGCTTCCTACCCGATCATAGCTACCATCTACCATGCCGGCGCCGGCCTCGGGACAACCGTGGCGCTGCTTGTCGGATGGACCTACCTGGGCCTCTCAAAAATACCTTTTGAAAGCAGCTTCTTAGGCATCAGATTCACCGCATTGCGGATGGCCCTGGGGTTTCTTTTTTGCATCCTGGCCGGGCTTATCGCCCACGCTGTTGATCTTTTGTTCTTCTGATCTTCCCCTGACCCTGCAATCCTGTAGAAAATCACTATATTTACCAACAGTAGATGGCCATCCTCTGCCATGCATTATTATCCAGCCATTTTCTCGTCTTACTAACTGCAGTCTCTTTGATCATTTTTCAGGATCAGTTTTTTACACCTTCGCTGATCATTGCATCCATTTCGGTTTGAAAAGCCTGGTTAGTATTTGCCGGTCACGGAAAAAGGGTTTCCCTGGCTGGTCAATAAATCCGGCAGAGGGGTTCAATGGTGGGGCAGGCAACCTGGCTCCCTGAATATTATTCGATAATCATGGAGTCATTAGCTTCATCCCAGCTTATATTTTTTTCAATTTCAAATACCTGCGGCTCTTTGAGCATGGGGTGAACAGTCAGCTTCTTATTGGAAATGTTCAGTGAATACCTGGTTACTTTTTCAGCCAGCTTGTTTTCCTCTTTGACGCTTCCCCTGTACAGCGTAACCATGCACATTGATCATCAAGCCTCCGTTTGGTTTGTTTGAGCCGGGGCAGGCGGCATCTTGATCAATGCTTATTCCATGTTTGAGTTGGCAGGGCCGCCGACTGTTTTTCCGATATTCTTCTTTTATTTAACCTGCAGAGCTCTAATTGTTATTATAGATCTTTTCCCCTGCTGAGAAAAGCAGCAGTTACAGATTAACGGATCAGTTTACCTGTTAGAATTGCCTTCCCCCGGACCCTGCTTATAAATGAGCTGAGGCGTTTCCATGATTACCTGCGTATCCGGCGGCACCGAATCGGTCAGCCAGACATTGCCGCCAATTACGGACCTTGCACCGATGGTTGTATTGCCTCCAAGAATTGTCGCCCCCGAGTATATAATCACGTCGTCTTCAATATCGGGGTGGCGCTTCCGGCCCCGGTATTTATCACCTGCACCGCGGGGCAGGGATAGAGCGCCTAAAGTTACGCCCTGGTAGATTCGGACATCTTTACCGATTGTGGTCGTTTCACCGATCACGACCCCGGTACCATGATCAATCACAAAGCGTTCGGCAATATCAGCCCCCGGGTGGATGTCGATACCGGTTTGACCGTGCGCATGTTCGGTCATAATCCTGGGCAAAAGCGGTACCTCTTGCCTGTAGAGCAGGTTTGCTACCCGGTAAACGGTAATGGCGAAAATACCGGGATAGCTGAAAATAATTTCATCATAGCTCCGTGAAGCAGGATCCCCCTCATATGCAGCTTTAACGTCTGCTTCCATGGTGTCCCGAACCGCCGGAATTTGTTTCAGAACATTAAGGGTGATGTCGTAACCGGAATCTATACACTCCCGGCAGGTCAGGTTGTAACGGATACAATCGTGCCGGATGCTGCTGATCACCTGCTCGGAAAGCATCATGTAGAGCTGTGTAACATCCTGCCCGATAGTGTAGTGCAAATTAACAGGGTCAAGCTTTTCAGGATTAAAATAACCCGGGAATATGATTTCCATGAACTTGTTGATTATGTTTACCACAGATTCCTTAGATGGAATCGGTTCATAATCAACGTGGCTGTTACATTTCTGCTGGCTGCAATTTTCGATAATCTTTTTTACTACCCCGGGCAGCTTTTTCCGATAGCCTGCCAGGATTTCTTCTTCGGTGAGGCAACTGGTGTCACTTTTTTTGCCATGGTCTGCCATCAACTATCCCTCCAAACAAATCGAACGGTTTTATCATCATTCGAACGTTCTCAATAGAAATATTTACATTCAAATTATACACTTAAAACACCCTTGCCTTCAACAAAAGCAGCTGCAGCAGACATTTACATCCTTTATAAGAAATCAACTTTGCAGCAAACAGTTTTTAATAGCGTTGTCCTTAAAAAAAACAGCGTCCCGGGGACCTCCTCACTGCAGTTCTGACCGGCAAAGCTATGATCATGCGTACCTGCAAGCAGAAAAATTTACCCTGCACAGGCTAATCGATCATCCTGTAAATTAGTGGCTTCCGGATCAGGCAGCCGGGTATTTTGTTTCAGCAAAGCCCCGGGTTGTGCTATACTTTAAAAAATTAGCACCTGCTCAGCTAACCTGCAGAGCCCTGATGAGACGAGCAGCAGATACAAAGATTATTCACAGCAGGACACCGGAGGGATTCTTACGTTGACACTACCTGGAAAGAGGAGACGCAATAACCGCCCGTTTTTTATAAACCAAAAACTAATTAGCTTGGCAGTGATCATTTTTGCCCTGGCAGTCCTTTCTACAGGGGCCTACTACGCCTACAACGTCGCTGCCCCGGTCGAATCGCCACAGCAGGATCTGGAAAACGACAAACCTGAACGGCCCGATCCGCTGGTTATCACCTGGGAGTATGCTGCAATCGGGTATGACCCTGCATCAATCGGCCCGATGCCTTCTGTCCAAATTGTCTCACCGACCTGGTTCCACATTACAGATCAAGAGGGCACCATAAGCAGCCAGTTTGACAGTGAATACCTCGCCTGGGCCAGGGAACGCGGTTACGACATCTGGGCCCTGGTTACCAACAACTTTGATCCTGAAATTACTGCAGCCTTTCTCAGCAACGAAGAGGTGAGGCAAAATATCGTTGAAGAACTTATTGGCCTGGCCCTTGAATATGACTTGGAGGGGCTGAATATTGATTTCGAAAACTTCCATGCCGATTACCGTGATCTGTTCACTGAATTCATTAGCGAAATGGCAGAGCGCTGCCGCGAAGAAAACATCATCCTCTCGGTTGATGTAACCATGCTCTCGACTTCAGCATACTGGAGCCTCGGCTACGACCGCGCCGCCCTGGCTGAAGCGGCAGACTACATCATCCTGATGGCTTACGATGAACACTGGGCTTCCTCACCAGTAGCCGGTTCTGTTGCTTCTTTGCCCTGGGTGGAAAGCGGCCTCAGGCAGGTCTTAAAAGAGGTGCCCCCTGAAAAACTAATCCTGGGGATCCCCTTTTACACCCGCCTGTGGGAAATTGACGAATCGGGCGAACAACCGGCAGTCCTCAACAGCTGGTCCTACTCCATGCACAGGGCGGAAGACATTATTGAGGACAATGAAGCTGAAATTGAGTGGGACGGAGAAGCCCGGCAGAACACTGCAAGCTACTCGAAAGATGGCCTGACCTATAAAATGTGGCTCGAAGATACCACATCAATCAGTTATCGCCTCGAATTAGCTCATCGCTATGAGCTCGCCGGTATTGCCGGCTGGAGGCGCGGGCTGGAAAATGAAGAGGTTTGGGAACTGATCGATGATTGGCTGTCGGCAGTTAAACGGGACAATGAATAAACCCAACAAACTAATTCTTCATATTTTTACCCGTACTGCCCGGAAGCATTACCGCCCGATCAAATGATTGTTTTAACCCTGCCGACCTCGCCGCTCTCCAACCGCACCTTTATGCCATGCGGGTGGTTCGTTGATTTGGTTAGAATAGCCTTCACTGTCCCTTCGGTAAGGACGCCGCTGTTTTGATCCTGCTTTTGGACAATCTTTACTTTGCTGCCAATTTTCAGGCCGGTTTTTTTCGTTCCATCCATTTTTGTTCAACTGCCTCCATTATGTTGATCATAACCTGTTTTGCTGCTCCAGGTACAGGTAGAATGTTGTGCCCTGGCCGGGTTGGCTGCTGACGGAGATAAACCCGCCGGCTAACCTGGTTAACTCCCTGACCAGGGACAGACCGATTCCGGAACCGGCCCTGCTCTGCTCCCTTTCCCGGGAAGAATCGGCCCGGAAGAAGCGTTCAAAAATATAGGGCAGATGTTCCTGCCGGATACCGATACCGCTATCCCTTACCTTAATCAGCACCATATCTTTCAACCCCTGATCCGCTGGCTGATCAGGCATGGATTCCTGCCCCAGGGGCGGAACAGCCCCGGGATCATATTCCGGGTTTTCCTGAAGGGTCACCTCGACTTCTCCGCCCTGGCCGGTATAACGGTAAGCATTCTCAAGGAGGTTGCCGAAAATTTTCCGCAGCGCGGCAGGATCCAGAAAAGCATTGATCTGCTTTTCCGGCAGGCTAAGTTTGAGAGCCAGCCCTTTGCCCCGGTAAAGAGGCTCGAAAGAAGCAACCTTGTCCTGTAAAAACCGGTTCAGGTTAACCGTTTCACGGGCGGCCTGATCCTGCTGTTTGCTCTCTGCGCTGGCCAGTTCATCCATGGCTACAGCCACCCGGCTTAAGTGCATAACTTCGTCCAACAGGACAGCCATGGTATTTTCATCGGCCGGCAGCACCCCATCTCTGACTGCCTCGACATAACTGCGCAGCGTAGCCAGCGGCGTTCTCAGTTCGTGCGAGATATCGGCAACGGAACGTTTCCGAAGTTTTTCAAGTTCCTGAAGGTGATGGGTCAATTGGTTAAAACACTGCGCCAGGTTGTTGAGTTCCCGGCTCCGGTAACCGGGAAGCCGGCGGGAATAATCGCCCCTGGTGATCCGGACAGCGGCTTTGGATATCTCTTCCAGCGGGCTGGTTAGCCGGCGGGAGAACAGTACGCCTAAAACGAGAGCAGCGCTGATCGCGATTAAGCCGGTCCACAACAGGGATCTGGATAATGCATCTTGTAGTATCAAGTCCTGCTGCCGCCAGATACTGATTTCTGCCGTTACCGGGTGGGCAATGGTCAATTCGCCAATTGTGACATCCCCTTCTTTTAAAACATAGTAATAGTTCTCAGTGCCTGATAAATCCGGCTGCTGCGCCGGCACCATCCGCATATGCTGATGTCTGCCCAGGCCGGTATCGGCAATAAGCTGCCCTTCCGCATCGGACAGTAGTAAACGGGTGCCGGTGCTCATGGCTGCATGAAGCAGAGGCATCTGAATTCCGCTCCAGCTGCCGGCTGCCGAATAATACTCTATTAAGGTATTTACAATCTGGCTGTTCAGGGTTTCTTCCCGGTCTCTGCTGTAAGCCTGGAGATGCCTTTCCAGTGAATAGCCAAATATGGCCTGAAACAGCAGCAGGATCACTGCAGATAGCAGTAAAAAGTAAAATACAATCCGGACCCACAGGGGCGGGGGTGATTTCAGATCAATTTTCTTCATATTTGTAACCCACCCCGTATATTGTCTTTACTAAAAGCGGAGCTCCTGCGCGCTGCATTTTCTGACGGAGGTTTTTTATATGGGCATCGACAGTCCGCTCCTCCATGATACTGTCGTAATCAAAAATCGCATCGGCAAGCTGTGCGCGGGTAAAAACGCGTTTTGGCTGGCGGGCCAGGTGTACCAATAAATTAAATTCAGTCGGGGTCAGATCAATACTGCGGTTTTCCCAGCTGACCCGATGGGCCGGGATGTCGATCTCCAGAGCACCTCCGGAAAGGACCAGCACATCTGTAAGCGGGCCGTGGTCGGGGTCACTACGCCTGAGGTGCGACTTAACCCTGGCAACTATCTCCTGCGGGCTGAACGGTTTCACGACATAATCATCAGCGCCAATGGCCAGGCCTTTTACTTTCTCTTCAAGGGCAGTTTTTGCTGTGAGCATAATAATTGGAACCCGGGAACCCTCCTGGCGAAGCTGACGGCAAACCTCTTCGCCGCTTACAATTGGCAGCATAAGGTCGAGGATTATCAGGTCGGGTTTTTCTTCCCGGGCCAGCCTCAAAGCTTCCTGTCCGTTATGAGCAGTAAGCACAGGATACTTTTCCCTTTCCAAATAAGCCTGGAGAACGCGGGTTATTTTTATTTCATCATCAACAACAAGGATTTTTGGCGCATCCAATCTGCTCAACTCCTAAGCAAGCCTATCTATATTGTAAACAATCGGACAGCAAAAAGATAGATAGGCCGCACGGAGGCGGCCTATCTATGCAGTTTCATTTTTTCGATTTAATAATTCCGGCAGTGACCGTACCCCCGAGCAGAATCGCCGCTGCCCCATCTCCAGCCGTGCATACCGGAAAACCAGCCGGAGCCGCTTTCACGTCTTTCCTCAAAACGCTGATCCATAAACTCCAATCGTTCATCGCCTTCTTCAGCGCTGAAAACACCGAGCTCAACCTGTCTTTCGATAACCTGGCGGCGCAGCTCATGCATTTGTTCGTAAAGAGATTCCAGGGTTGAATCGTTTTCCTGGGCTGCTGCGACAGATACCAATAGGGTTACAGCAACAACTGCCACTAATAAGCTAACCATTAGTTTTTTTGACATAATTCATTTCCCCTTTCATTTTTGACTCTGACTACATTTTAAGGGTTAAATATGAAGATCCCGTGAAGTTTTGTTGCATATTTGATGAATATGCCTGAGGCGAAACCGGGAACCGCACAACCTGCTGTAAATAGCTGTTAAATGCAGTCAATAGATCCCATTGACAAAGTTTATTGAACATGTTTATCATATTAAGTAACAGACAATTAAATAACGACGATGCTTAACCTTTCTACGCAGTAACCACAGGCATATCCACGGCAATACTGAAGAGTAGCATTTCCATTAAAAACGAGAGATATCCAGAAAGCTACACTTAGCCGATCAAGTTCTGCTATAAGCAATCGCCTGTTACATTAAGTCACTGGGACTCAAACAGGCCCGCTGCCATATCTTCACATCTATAATCCCATTAATGAGCCGATAAGGCCTGGAACAATGAGGTCTGCCTATTACTGCAGCACCAGGCCGCTTTCCTTTTAAGAATGCTTATTTATACTGAGGAGGGTAATATAAAATTGGTTGAAAAAAAAGTTCCTATTGATGCTCAGAATAACCGGGAAGGTAATGAGCTCAGGCCACGTCAGAAAAACCGCCGCCTGGTAATAATAATACTTGCCTTGTTTTTGCTGCTTCTGGTTGGCGGAGGCAGTGCTGCGGCAGTGGTGGGCAGCTATATAAACGATGCCCCGCCACTTGACCCGACATACCTGGAAACGGTGGAAACATCATATATTTTCGACAGCAGCGGGAGAGTGGTAGCCCCACTGCATGGTGAACAGCACCGCGTTGCGGTCAATTTAGATGAAGTACCTGATTATGTAGAGCAGGCTTTTATCGCTATTGAAGACGAACGATTCTATGAACACTCCGGTTTTGATCTCACCGCCAACATCAGGGCCGCCTATGTCAACCTGCGGGCCGGTTCAATTATACAGGGAGCAAGCACTATTTCCCAGCAGTTGGCTCAAAATGCCTTTTTAACAACTGAGACCACTTTAGAACGTAAGGTGCAGGAGATTTACCTGGCTATACGAATAGAGCGCATATACAGTAAGGAAGAAATCCTGGAGATGTATTTAAACCGGATCTATTTTGGCAACAGCGCCTACGGCATCGAAGCGGCAGCCGAGACTTATTTCGATAAAAGCGTTGATGAGCTGGAAATACCCGAAGCGGCCATGCTGGCAGGTGCGGTGCGGATGCCCAACTACTACAACCCGATCGACAACATTGCGGCAGCGGAAGAACGGATGCAAAGCGTACTTTATAACATGAAGAGGCTCGGGTTTATTTCAGAATCCCAGTACAGCCGGGCGCTTAGTGAGGCCCTCGATTACGCTGAGCAGCGCAGCCCCGATTATCCTTACCCGCACTATGTAGACTATGTACTGCACCATGAATTAATTCAAATTTTAATGGCCAGCCCAACTTTTGAAACCCGTGATGAAGCCTATCAGGCCATATATACAGACGGGCTGCGTATTTACACTTCCCTCGACCCTTCGCTGCAGGGCCATGTGGAAGATGTGCTGGGGCAGGAAGAACTGTACCCTGAAACTTTTTATGTCAATATGTCCAGGGCCAGGGAAGCAATTTCAAACCTTCCGGCAGGAGAAAGCTTATCAGCGGACCAGTTGGAAGAATTTACCGATGAAGACAGCGGCGTAGCGCAACCTCAGGCCGCAATCGTGGTAGCGGACCCGGCCAGCGGGCAAATTAAAGCCCTGGGCGGAGGCCGTGAATTCCGCAGAGGGACAGACGAACTGCTGCGTTTTAACCATCTGCGTCAACCCGGGTCAGCTATTAAGCCGATTACAACTTACGGCCCGGCTTTCGAAGAGGGCACCCTGGCGGGCGCCGGCTCAACCCTGGACGATTCCCCGTATAAAAAAGAAGAACAGGGCTGGTTTCCGGAAAACTTTGACTACAAATTCCGGGGAATGATCCCGGCAAGAGAAGCGCTGGTTTATTCGTACAACATCCCCGCGGTTCGCGCTTACGAGGATCTCGGACCTCAAACCGGGGCCGACTACGCAGAAAGAATGGGCATTTCAACCCTGTACCCGGAAGAGATAGACAATCTCAGCCTGACCCTGGGTGGTTTGCACAGGGGGGTCACATCCATCGATATGGCCCAGGCCTACGGTGTTTTTGCCAACCAGGGTGTCAGGGTCGATCTGCACGCCGTTGAAAAAATCGTTGACCGCCACGGCAATACGCTTTTTGAAAGAAACCCTGAAACTGAACAGATCCTGAGCCCGCAGTCGGCATTCCTGGTCAGCGATATCCTGCAGGATTTTGTAACCGGTTACCTGGGTGGCGAACTGCAAATCGACCGTCCGGTAGCGGCTAAAACCGGCACTACAGATGATTACAAGGATGTCTACCTGGCTGCCTATACTCCCAACCTGGTCGCTACCTTCTGGATGGGCTACGATGAGCCGAGGATGGGCCGGATCGAACAGGGCTGGCGTTACTCAACTGTATTTTTGCGCGAGGTATTTCTGAAGGCATTTGAAGACCTGGAAGTAAAAGAGTTTGAAGACCCGGGTGATATTGTGCGAATATCTGTATGCGATAAATCCGGCCTGCGGCCCAATGATGATTGCCATGCGGCAGATACCGTGATCACCGACTATTTCATTGCCGGCCAGGCCCCCGGTGAAGAATGCGATATGCATGAGGACGGATATTACAACCGTCCGGAATACATTGAAACTGATGAGCGGTGGTCTTCGAGAGGCGGCCCCGGCAGGGGGCCTGAAGATGCCGAGGAAATGCCTTCCAGGCCGGATACGGGATTAAACCTTTTCGGAAGAGAAGAAGCTGAAGGGCCGGTAGATGTTCCCGATGTAACCGGCTCGTCACAGGGCATGGTCGAAATGAGATTGGCCCGGGTTAACCTTGAGGTTGGGACGGTTGAACAGCGTCACCACGATCAGGTTCAAATCGGTCGGGTAATCGAGCAAGATCCTGACCCGGGGACAACCGTGGAGAGCGGATACGAGGTTGATCTTGTTATTTCCAGGGGGCCGGAGTAAAATCAAACCATAGGGTGATTCTATACTCAGACAGGGAGCATCAAATATAACAGTGAAAAAAACCAGCCAGGCCTACACCGGTTTCGCCGATATTTACGATCAGATTATGTGCAGTGTCGATTATGAAGCCTGGGCCGATTATGTGGAACAGCTGCTCGTCCGCTTCGCAAAAAAACCCCGTTCCATAGTCGACCTGGCCTGCGGGACAGGCAGCTCTACACTGCCTTTCGCCTACAGAGGCTATCAAACCGCAGGTGTTGACCTGTCCCCTGCAATGCTCGAACGGGCCCGCAGCAAGACAGCCCAAAAAAGGCTGCCGGTTAAATTTTATGAACAAAACCTCTGCCGCCTTGAGCTGCCGGAAAAATACGACTTAGCCCTGCTGTTTCAGGACGGCTTAAACTATCTCCTCAGTGAACAACAATTAATCGAAGCGATTAACCAGGTTTACAGTGCCCTGAACCCTGCTTCTCTTTTTATCTTCGATCTGACCCGCCCGTCGCTCCGCTCAGGCGGCGACACCAAAAGCCTATCCTGGGCCGATCAAGATGATTTCACCTTAATCGTGGAAAGCAGCTACAGTTCTAAAGAAGACCTCTGGTCAGCCCACCTGACCGTTTTTCAACAAACAACAGACGGCTTATACAAGAAATTTCAGGAGAACCACCATGAAAAAGACCATGAACCGGATCTGGTTACCAGGGTATTAGAAGAAACCGGGTTCAAAATCCTGGGCACCTACCCCAGCTTCAGCCTGGAGCCGTCAGCCAACTCCGACCCAAAACTTACCTTCGTCGCCGAAACAAAAAGTGCATAGGGGACGGTTCCTGAAACACCTTTTTAGTGCATAGGGGACGGTTCCTGAAACACCTTTTTTACGCTTAAACAAAATCCAAACCCCGAACCTCAATTCCACAGCAGTTTTAACTCATTCCCTTAGACGCAAGAGGGTGTTTCAGGAACCGTCCCCTAGACACCCTTAGACGCAAGAGGGTGTTTCAGGAACCGTCCCCTAGACACCTTTTGCATCAACCGATTACATCGTATCCGCTCTTCTCCAGTTCATCAACTACCATCTCTCTGTGATCGCTCTTCAGGCGCATCACAACATTAGCCCTGCCGTCCACAGCATAGGTTATAATCAGGCTGATAATAAAAATATCCAGGGAACTGATCAGCGAGGCGAGCTTGCCCAATTCACCCACCTCATCATCGAAGGCGACCATAACCCTGATTCCGGGGCGATCAAAACTGAAAACATCAATAAAAGCTTTAAACAGGTCGCTTTCAGTAATCAAACCGACTAAGGCGCCTTTCTCAGCAACAACAAGGGTGCCAAACTTGTTTTCTCGCATTGTAACTGCAGCCTCTTCGATAGCAGCACCAGGACCGATTGTAACAACTTCTTTCGTCATGATGTCCCTAATCTTTATTTTGGGGTAGAGATAGTTAATTTCATGAATAGAGAGGCTGGTAGCCGGAGAAGGTGAAGCCTTGATCAGATCTGTTTTAGTTACCAGGCCGACAAGCCTGCCCTTCGACACTACCGGAAGGCGCCTGATGGCATGGTCTTTTAAAAGCTCCAGAGCATCACCAACTGAATCATTGGGCTCAATGGTGATCGGATCGGCGGACATATAATCTCTGACGAACATATTTTATTCAGACCTCCTTATTTAAGGTAAGCTGCCCGGTTTAGCTGTTTACTTAACCGCTTTATAATATAGTAATTCTTTTATCTTCTAAGATATCCTCCATCAGTTGCAGCTGTGGATGGTTTTTTAGATCACGGGTTAGACTAACAGCACCTGGCAGGGTAAAGTTGCAGCACCCTCAGACATCGCCTGAGCAAAGAGAGCTTTCAAATCACTTATGCTGATTTGCTATTATCAGGCGTTATAATCGGTTCCAGCAGCAACCAGACCACCTCGCCTTCTAAAGGAATCATCATACCATCCCGTAAAAATGCCAGACACCAGTGCACACAGTAGTACAAACCATACTATAAAGATTAATGTCATCAACATTTCCGCTCTCTGCTTTTATAAACTGCCTTTTCTACTGCAGCCTTTAGAGCGCCAGGCGCCTCAGGAGCTGCGCGTTAATTGCCACGATCACCGTGCTTGCCGACATCAAAACGGCACCCACGGCCGGGGTGAGCAGGATTCCCCACGCAGCGAGAGCCCCGGCAGCGAGGGGAATCGCAATTATATTGTACCCTGCAGCCCACCACAGGTTCTGCACCATCTTGCCATAGGTAGCCCGGGACAGGGTGACAATCTTTGGGATATCGCGGGGATCGGACCTGACCAGTACGATATGCCCTGCTTCAACAGCCACATCTGTCCCCGCACCGATGGCAATCCCGATGTCGGCAGTAGCCAGGGCAGGGGCATCATTAACTCCGTCTCCGACCATGGCTACCTTTTTCCCCATCGCCTGGATCTCCCTAACCCTGGAAGCTTTATCCTCGGGAAGTACTTCGGCAAAAACAGTATCGATACCGATCTCTGCTGCTACGGCGTCGGCCACAGCCTGCGCATCGCCGGTCAGCATGGCTACTTCGATACCATGATCCTGCAGGGCCCGGACAGCTTCACGACTCTCCGGCCGGATCGCATCAGCTACCGCGAACAGGGCAATAACCTGACCGCCGCGCAGAAGGAAAATTGCGGCCTGGCCGCGTTCGGCCGCCGCTTCAGATGACTCTTTAAGCGCAGGAGGCACTTCTTCTTCTTCCGCTTTGAGCAGAGCAGGGCCGCCTAGATGGTATTCTATACCGTCCACCGAAGCTGCAACCCCCTTGCCCGGCAGGGCCCGGAAATCATCGGCTGCAGGTATTTTAATCTCCCTGTCCCCTGCCGTATTCACAATGCCCCTGGCGATGGGATGCTCAGATTCCTGCTCGACAGCGGAAGCAGCACGCAGCGCTTCTTCCCCGGTAACCCCTTCAACTGTAGCCATATCAACAACCCGAAACTCACCGAGGGTCAGGGTGCCGGTCTTATCGAAGATTACAGTGTTCAGATTACGGGCTTCCTCTAGCCCCAACCGGTCGCGCACCAGCAGTCCGCTCAGGGCGCCCAGCGTTGTAGAAATTGCCACAACCAGGGGCACGGCCAGCCCCAGGGCATGGGGGCAGGCGATAACCAGGACGGTTACAACCCTGACAATAGTAAAATCGATGGGCATACCTATAAGCTGCCAGATCACCAGGGTTGCTACCGCGGCAAAAATAGCTACACCGGTTAGCAGCTGGGCAGCGCGGTCAGCCAGGTTCTGCGCCCTTGATTTGGAGGTCTGCGCTTCAGCTACCAACCGCATTATCCCGGAAAGCTTAGTGTTTTCACCGGTACCGGTAACCTTGATACGCAGCGAACCGGCACCGTTGTTAGTGCCGGCTATAACCTCATCACCTTCTGACTTTTTAACCGGCCTTGACTCGCCGGTGATCATCGCTTCATTTACATCGCTTGTTCCCTTCTGCAGCAGCCCGTCCGCAGGCATGCTTTCACCCGGGCGGACGAGTATAATATCTCCGTCCTTGAGTTCACTTACCGCAACCTCCTCTTCTCCCTGTTCTGTAACCCTTGTAGCGGTATCGGGGAGAAGTTTCGCCAGCTCCTGCAGGGCACCCTGAGCCTGAACGATAGAACGCATTTCGATCCAGTGTCCCAGGAGCATGATCGTGACCAGGGAAGCCAGTTCCCACCAGAGCGCTTCCGCCTCAATCAACCCAAACTGCACCACCCATGAAAAAAGAAACGCCACGGTTATAGCCAGAGAAATGAGAGTCATCATCCCGGGCAGCAGACTCTTAAGCTCCCGCACCGCGCCCTGGATAAAGACCCAGCCTCCATAGAAAAAGATAACGGTGCCTAAAACAGGGGGGATCCAATCCGACCCTGTAAACTCCGGCGCCCGGTAACCGAGCAGGTTTTGAATATGGACTGACCAGAATACAACCGGCAGGGTCATAACCAGGGAAAGCCAGAACTTGTCACGAAACATATCCGGGCTGTGACCGGCGTGTTTATCATGACCGTTATGTCCCGAATGATTATTGGCTGCTGAATTTTCCATAATCAAATACCTCCTTTATCATATTTATATCTCATAATTTATTCACCCGGCACGTGCCTGGGGCGTTCGTCCGCTTTAGGTGCCATCCCTGCCAGGATCAACAAGCTCAAGGAACAATTTTACAATTTGTGGGTCAAAATGCCTGCCGCTTTCGTTCAGGATATGTTTCAGGGCCGCTTTACGGTTCCAGGCCGGTCGATACGGACGATCACTGGTCAGGGCGTCAAAAACATCAATCACGGCAAAGATACGCGCTGCCAGGGGAATCTCTTCCCCTTTCAGGCCGCGGGGGTAGCCGCTGCCGTCCCATTTTTCATGGTGGCAGTAGGGTATTTCCAAAGCCTGCTGCAGGTAATCGATCGGGGCCAGCAGATCATAGGCAAGTTTCGGGTGTTCACGCATAATTTTCCATTCATTGGGATTTAATTTACCGGTTTTATGCAAAATGGAGTCAGGGATACCCACTTTGCCGATATCATGCAGCAGTGCCCCGCGGCGGATATGGACCAATTCAGGCTCCGGGACCCCATGTACTGCAGCCAGGTATACTGTTTCTTCAGTTACACGCTTGCTGTGGCCTTCCGTATCATGATCACGCAGGTCGAGAGCCCTGGACCAGCCTTCAATTGTAGCATCGTACGCCTGCAGAAGGTCCTGGTTGACCTGCTGAAGGTTGGCCTCCATTTGTTTCCGTTGTGTAATATCACGCATTATATGTACCATGTTTTGCAGCCTGTTTTTTTCATCCATGACCGGATCTATACTGATGTGATACCAGCGGTCTTCTATTTGAACTTCAGTCTCTTCACGGGACTGCAAGTTGCCCGTATCCGGAAGCGGGCAATCCGGAAATTCACCTTCCCCTTTGTGCACAGTGTCACAACAGTTTTTTCCGATTATTTCTTCAACATCCTGACCTGCCAGGTTAGCCAGCGCAGCATTAGCGCGCAGAATTTTTTTGCTGCGATCTACAAGGCATATTGCATCTGCGCTGGCATCAAATGTTTTTTGCCAGTGAATTGCCGAGGCCCTTTCAGCAGCTTCAGCCTTCTTACGTTCCTCCACTTCTGAGAGTAGTTTCTTGATCTGGGTTTTTAACAGAATATAGAGTAACAGGGTTGTCACTGCTATATAGATCCACCCTTTATAGGTTTGCCAGCGAACGAGTATGGCAGGATCGGTAACATACATAAACAACAGCTGGTCTGAAACATAAATATAAAGGTTGGCCAGGACAAAATAATATAAAGTTATCCGACTGGTGATTCCTGAATGCTCTTGTTTCATAAAAGTTACCTTGCCTCTCCTGAATCTTCTTTAAATCCTTTTCTACAATGGTAATCTGATTCCTTCAATAAATATAGATAGAATTGCTCTCAACCGCCCGGAACGGTAAGTGCCACACCGGATTCAGCCGGCGGTGAATGCTAACAGCGGGCCGCAGGAACCGCAATAAATAAAACCCAAAAGGGTTACAGTGCAGAGTGTCGAAGATATAATATAAGAAATGCTAAATCTTTAGCCAGCAGGTGATCCCTTAAGTAAATAGCAGCTGCTTACGTTTCCAAAGTGAGCCGGATCTCTTCTGGCAGCTTAGCTGAGCAGATATAAATAGCATTTATTGATCTATTTATATTTATGCTTTACAATAACGGTTGAATGGAACGGAGGGTCCGTTTTCATGCATCGAAAAATATGCACCAATTGTGAGCGGGCTTCACATTCAGCGGATATTGAAGGATCCTGGATTTGCCCCTACTGCGGCGCAGATTTAACTAACCTGCCGTCGCTGCCGCCGGAAGATTTTGAGCCGGGACAGGATCCTACCGCAACCTGAATCCTGGCAATGGTTGTTGAGTCCTGCAAGACGCGCAGGCTTGTTACCGGTTTGTTTAAATATAGGAACTTTCACCACTGGAGGGCCTGACTAATCCCTGACAGCATGAATCACGACAAGGAATTTTCGCCTGATTTAAATGAACTTTTGGCCTCTCTCGAGCCTCATGATCATCTTTGCCTTATTTACAATTCTTACGAAGAGTGGGTAGAGGTAATCGTCCCTTTCATCCTTTCAGGCTTTGAACGGAACGAGAAATGCATTTATGTTGCTGATGATGCCTCTAACCAACAGGTTAAAACTTATTTTCTGGATGCCGGTCTGGACCTGTCAGAAGCTGAAAACAGGGGTCAGTTTAACATATTCAACAAGAAAGATACCCCCACCTGGGAAGGCTGTTTTGACCCTGACTTCATGATCGCTGAAACAGAAAAGGCCCTCAGCCAGGGATACTCCGCCCTGCGGGTAACCGGTGAAATAAGTTCAGCTTTACACGAAAAATCTGGTTCAGAAAAACTGCTCGGATACGAAGCAAAACTAAACCGCGACTTTTTCCCCGGCTACTCCTGCCTGGCGCTCTGCCAATATAACCGCTCAAAACACGACTCTGAAACAATAAAAGGAGCCATGCTGACCCATCCACTGTTAATCTGGGGCACCCAGGCCTACCGGAACTTATACTACATTGAGCCGGATGAATACCTGAATCACAAAAAAAGCGAACGGCAAACTGAACACTGGCTGAATAACCTGGAAAGAGAAAAGCAGTCCCGGGAAATATTACTGCAGAGTGAAAGGAAATATCGCCAGCTATTTGAAGATTCTCCGATTTCATTATGGGAAGAGGATTTCTCAGCAGTTAAACAGCGCATTGATGAACTGAAAAACAGGTTAGACCAGGACCTGCGCTCTTATCTTGTGCAGCACCCGGACTTAGTGCAGGAATTGGCCGGCCTGGTACAAATCATCGACGTTAACCGGGCGACCATAAATTTGTATAAAGCAAAATCCAAAGAAGAATTTTTCTCTAAATTCAACAATATATTTTTAAAAGAATCACATGAAGCCTTTATAGATATACTGCTTGCGATTGCTGAGTCGGAAAAAGAACTTTTTTTTGAATTGCCCCACCTGACCCTGGAGGGAGAACTCTTGTTTGTTCAGGTGCACTGGTCTGTAGCGTCAGACCATGAAAGCACCTATTCCCGTGTCTCGGTTTCTGTTGCTGATATTACTGAGCACAAAAAGGCTGAAGAATCGCTTCAAAAACGACTTGCTGAACTGGAAACGCTCTATAAAGTTTCATCCGCCCTGCGCAGTGCCGAAACCCTTGAAGAGATGCTGCCCATCCTGCTCGATGAAGTCCTGGCCGCTATAAACACAGAAGCCGGGGCAATCTGGCTCTACCACACCTCTAATGAAAACCTGCACTTCTCTGCAGCCCACGGTTGGTTTTCACAGCTGGATGAAGCAAACCTGAAATCTGACGAAGGTGTCAGCGGAAAAGTATTCATGTCAGGGAAACCTTATATCACCAGCGATCTGGCTGGGGATCCCCTTGTTAAACCTGATATTAGAACCCAGATACCGCCGGGCTGGGCAGGAACATTTTTACCTCTTCAGGCAGGGCAGAAGATAGTGGGGGTCTTAGCTGTTTCCGTTCCCAGCCCGCGCGAAATAAGCTGCGGGGAGCTTAAGCTGCTTTCTTCCCTGGCCGCAATGGCCGGAACAGCCATCCAACGGATCAGCCTTTACGAGGAAACAGTATACCAACTGCACAAACTGGAGGCCACACGGGCCGTTGATAAAGCAATAACTACCAGCCAGGACTTCCACCTGACGATGGATGTCCTTCTCAAAGAGGTTGTCAACCAGCTCCATGTTAATTCTGCTGCTGTGTTCACCTTTAACCCCCAGCTTAATGAGCTTGAATTCGCTGCGGGGCAGGGTTTTAAAACAAACGCACTAGAGCAGGTTCGCCTGAAACCCGGTGAAAATGCTCTCGCCAGAACTGCCCGGGAGCGCCGCACAATTATCAGCAGGGACTCAGCCGTTTATTTTGATAACAGATGGTCTCAAATGCTCGCCGCAGAAGAGTTCAGGTGCTGCATAAGTGTGCCGTTAATCGTTAAAAACGAGGTTAAAGGAGTGCTTGCTGCTTTCGAGTCCCGACCTTATAACCATGAAAAAGAGTGGCTCGATTTCTTAGAAGCCCTGGCCGACCAGGCTGCCATTGCCGTTTACAACAGCCAGCTCTTTGACAACCTCAAACAGGCCAATCTTGATTTATCTTTGTCCTATGAAGCTACTATCGAGGGGTGGTCGCGGGCCCTCGACCTGCGCGATCATGAAACAGAGGGGCACAGTAAAAGGGTCACAGAAATGGCCGTCCACCTGGCTAAAGCTATCGGAGTCCCGGACTCCGAGCTGATCCACATTCGCCGGGGCGCCCTGCTGCATGATATCGGGAAAGTGGGTATCCCCGACTCTATCTTGCTAAAAACCGGTAAACTGACAAATGAAGAGTGGGCTGTTATGCGGGAGCACCCAAAATTTGCCTATGAACTGCTGGCCCCGATCAGCTATCTTCGCTCGGCCCTGGAAATACCCTACTGCCACCATGAAAAGTGGGACGGCAGCGGCTACCCCCGCGGCCTGAAGGGCGAGGAAATCCCACTTGCAGCCCGCATCTTTACCGTGGTTGACGTTTTTGACGCCCTGACCAGCAACCGCCCCTACAGGCTGGCCTGGAAAAGGGAAGCGGCCCTTGATTATATACGAAAAGAAAGCGGCCGCCACTTTGACCCGCAAGCGGTGAAATACTTCCTGGAAGAAGTGGCAAAAGAATATTGAAATAACCGCCCATATAAGAAAGCGGCCGGCTGTTATCTTTAGCCGACCGCTGCTAGATTACCCGGTTTATCTTAAGCACTTTGCGGTACTGATTATCCTGCAATGCGCTCTGTGCGTTCTTTCAGCTCATCTACCCAGTTTACGAAACTCCGGCTGTTTATCAGGGCGAATCTCTTTTCACCCTCACTTAGGGTTGTCTCGCCAGAATATACGGCCTTCTTAGCGTCTTTGATCAGCCCGCCCCTGAAGTCAACCAGGACTTCGCGGTGTTTTTCCAGGTATTCTTGCAGTTGTTTTTCAACATCTACAAACCACCTTTTATCTTTGCGCCGGGCTAGCTTGCGGGCTACTGTTCTATACTCGCCTTTTTCGTTTGGCACGCGGACCAAAACCAGGCGGGCCCACAGGAACCAAAGCAGGGCGGGAATTAAGATCAGCAGCAGGGGCCAGAAATTAAAGCTTCCGGCTTCCGCTTCTGCAACCGGCTCTACCTGTGGTGCTTCCGGCGGAAAATCTTCAGTAATCGAAACCGGCGCTTCCTCGGCAGCTGCTTCCGCAGGAACTTCCACCGGAGCTGCCGGTGCATCTTCAGGTGCTGCCCCTGGGACAGCGGCCGGTGCAGCCGGGGCACCCAACGGTGCAGCAGTGAGGCCAGGTGTGCCGGTGACAGGATCGTCAGGATCATCGACTGGTTCGTCACCGGGGATTATATTATTATCGTCCCCGCCGTTTTCATCACCGGTCGGGCTTAAATCTTCCTCAAAACCTTCATCGTCCACCGGCTCAGAAGGTAGTGATTGTGATGAGAATATCGGAAAAGCAACTTCTGCCGGTTCCTCACTTGCATGCAAATTCGGAACGTTATTTGAGGTATTTGCGTTAGGGAACCACAGGGCTTCCGTCTGAAAAACATTACCGGAATCAGGGCCAACTGTCGCATTAAAGCTTATATTAAATACAGTTATTTCTGGTTGCCCTAAGTTACCCTTCCAAACTATCCTGCCGTTAGCAAAATCGAATTCGATTGAATCAGTAGTGATATCGCCGTTATCATCATATTGAACTGCCAAATTACTGATAGAACCGGCATCGGCAGCAAAACCGGCAGGCAGTATAATCCATAGTTCTTCCATTGCCTGAGCACTCTGTCCCGCTGACCCTTTATCGTGTGTAATCTCAAAGTTGAAAGTCGAGGGCGAACCATCAACTACGCTTTTCAATACTACACTGTAACTGCTTTGCCCCTGATGATTATCTGCACTATCGATAACGTTATAACCAGTAGCGGCTTCCAGTGCTTCATGAAAATCATCATCTCCGACCCAAACCATTGTGAGCGAGTGATCTTCCGAGATTGTATTTAAGCGGTCATTGCTTACTCCCACTCCTGTTCCGTCTCCGGCATTTGAACCATCTTCATAAAGGGGGATGCGGATTCCACCTGCATCCAGTTCATCTGTTGTGGCATTGGTCCAAACACTCAGCTCAAAGTCATAGATGCCAATCTTGTAATCTCCATTTTCATCATATCCGGGCAGCTCGCCTTTAGTCCTATCTTCGGCCTCCGGACTTATGACAGCAGGAGTTTTAGCTTTAAACAAGGCTGTTACCGATTCCCCGAAATAAAGGTAATAATCAACAGCCTTAGCCCATAGCGATACGGTACCGGTATCTTCATCAATGCTGCCATCCCAATTGTCCTTATATTCCCCGGCAGCAAAAGCGTTACTGTCAAATGATGAAAAAGACCAGCTGAAGTCCTCATTTTTTAGATCGAAGCCTTCAGGAACAGTAATCTGAACAGAACCGATTCTGCTCTGGCCAATCTCGGTTATCGTCGCTTCAAAATATCGCAGCTCATCGAGACCGAGATGTTTTGCGTAATCAGAATCATAGTCTGCATGCTCTTCAATATGCTTTATTACTGCAGAATATGTGTTGCCGTCAAACTTCTGATCCTCGTACCCGTCACTATTTGGCTCTTCCGCTCCCTGTTCATCATCATCGCCTGAAAAGGGGGTTTCGGATTCCTTTTCATCATCGCTGCCCTGCTTCTGGGAGTCTGATTCACTATTGCTCTTCAGGATGGGAGTAACCGTTGCTTCTTCATCATCTTCTACAGTATCGGTTCCGGTTTCAGGTGCATCGGATTCTTCATCGACAACTTTATCACCTTTTTCTTCAGTGCCGGTTCCGTCAGCATTTTCAGCTGTTAATTCTTGATCGTTTTCGCTAACCTGGTCATCGAAGGTGCTTTCCTTCTTATCTCCTTCTTCTACAGCACCAGGTTCATTTTCTTCTTCATCTTCAGTGCCGGTAGTATTGATTTCAACCGTGCCGTCATCTGCACTTTCGTCATCCTTTCCGGCTTCATCATCGCTGCTTTCTGAGTCCCGATCACTGCCTGGGCTGCTTTCTCCACCATCATTACTGCTGTCGGTGGTTTCTGTGCTGCCTGAATCTCCGCTGTCCGATGAGCCTGAAGTGTTTGAATCATCTGGGCTGCCGGTTGTGGTGGTTAAAGTATCTGAACCATCACTTGCGTCTCCACTTCCTGCAAATGCGCCCAGGGGAAGCAGCAGCATTGATATTACGATAAAAACAGCAATTAACGACTTTATATCTTTAGAGTTTATTTTGTTGAATTTCATGTTTATGAACCTCCCTGCTATTAATAACTATTAGATCTGCTTCTTATAAAGTGGAGCCGGTTTGACCAGTGACTTTACCTGGCTTTAGTAATCACAAATAATCAGATTCCATCACTATTGCCTACTTGTCAGAGATGCTTCGGCCGGTATGTTTTCGCGTACTGTCCGGCCGGGCTATACCTGTGACCTCTTCTGATGTTTTTTGCACCACCCTCATAAGTTATTTTGCCCGATTCTCAAGCATCGTGTTGTTATATTATAATTGCTACCTTTTCTATCAACTTTATTATAGCACCTGCCTGTTACAACTCCGTTACATTTTAATATTATGGTTTTTTGATATTTTTTTCTAATAAACACCCTCTTGCATGCACGCTGCAAATTTTTAACAAGTAATGCTGCCATTTATTTGAAATCTGCGAAGGTTATAGATCCGGCTATTAAAGCAGAACAAATAAATAGCCCGGCCTGTTCCAAAAGATTGGTTCAGGCCGGGCTATTTATAAAGAGGCAAATTACTTTTTACTTACCATACTTGCGCAGTTGATGAGGCCTTGCTCCTGCAATACCGCTTGAACTGCCGACTTTATTGATCCTGCCGAAGTAACGTTTCCAACCGGGAACTACGCCGCAGGTTGGCAGCTTGCTCTCATACTCTTCCAGACATTTTTCTGAGCAGAAATCGTAGGTCTTGCAATCCGGCGCCTTGTAACCTTCCCCCGGCGGAGAACATACCAGATCTTCGCCGCATAAGGTCTTGTGAACAACCTTTTCTTCCGGGAAGAAACTTCCTTTACATGAAGGGCAAACACGTTCCTGGGTGCACATCTCCAACATTTTCTCCACCTCCCTGGGAATGACGGTCTTCGGAAACATCTGAAATGATTCCGATGGCTTAAGTATAGTTTATCTGCAAACAATTGTCAATAGTCCTGAATAATTAAAATATTCACAAGCCTCTTGCCCGTATCGGACTTTAGCTCACAGTTTCGCTGCTTTTCGATGAAGATCGTGGCAAATCAAAAAACAGGTGAATGTATCTGCCCACGCCTGCAAAAGGATCTGGAGCTGCAGGTTGGCTGAGCAGATACAGGTGGATTAAACCAATAAACGGAGTGCCTTACAGTGTCGCTATAAAAACTTTAACAAGCTCGGGATCAAAATGGGTGCCTGAGCACCTTTTAAATTCAGCAATTATTTCACTGCTATTTATCGCTTTCCTGTAAGGCCTTCCATTACTCATTACCTCATAAGCATCGGCAATTGCGGTGATCCGGGCCAGGAGCGGAATATCTTTTCCTTTCAGGCCCTGCGGATATCCCGTGCCGTCCCAGCGTTCATGGTGGGCCGCGATTTCTTCTGCAACATGTTCAAACTCTTCGGTGGCCCGCGCTATGCGATAGCCTGTTTCAGGGTGCTTTTTAATCACTGCCCATTCTTCTGCAGTCAGGGGCCCCTCCTTGGTTAAGATCTCCCCCGGGATATTAATTTTACCAATATCGTGCAGGGTGATCAGCAGGGTTAAACGGCTCAGCTCTTGCTCAGTAAGGTCTAACTTCCGCCCGATCTTTTGCGCCACCTCAAGCATTTGAACGATATGTGCCTCTTTTTCAAAACTTTTTTCGGCAATGGTTTTGAGCATGGTAGACAATACAGCTTTTTTTGTACTGCGGCTATCAGTCAGCTTGTGGTTATACATGTTGTCTTCAGCTTCTCTCAGGGTATCTTCCAGTTTGATAGCCTCATTATCTTTGGCAGCCACTCCTAAGGCGATAGAAACAGGAATATCCCGGGCATAGATGCCGCAGCAGTGGGCATTAATTCGTTCCTGGACCGCCTTTGCCTTCTGCAGGGAAGTTTTCGGCAGGAGAATCATAAATTCATCACCGCCCCAGCGGGCGATAATATCTTCTTCCCGACAGGATTTCCTGATAATACCGGCAGCAGTTGTAAGCATCTCGTCACCCACATGGTGCCCGTAAGTGTCGTTTACCAGCTTGAGCCCGTTAAGATCGGCAATAATTACACTCAGGGGCAGCTGCCTGGCCGTATCAAGTCTTTTCAGTTCTTCAACCAGGAAGTGACGGTTATAGACCCCGGTGAGCTGATCGTGAAAACTCATATAGCTGATCTTTTCTTCGGCCCGCTTTCGCTCGGTGATATCGAGGGCAATTATCACAATACCTTCAACCATTCCGTTATAATCGCGTATCGGGGCGAGGTAGAGGTTGACACAAATGGCAGAGCCGTCTTTGCGGAAACAGGTCAGCTCCACATCATTGCATATCTCGCCCCGGATTGCTCTTCCGCAATAGTTTTCAAGGACTCCCTGCCGGTCATTAAGAAACAGGAATATGCTTTTTTCCAATACATTTTTTTCTGTCCAGCCCAGTAATTTTTCTGCGGCAGAGCTCCAGTTTTTCACCCTGCAATCTGAGTCGAGTGAAATAACAGTAACCGGGGAAACGTGGATGATCGTTCTGTATTTCTCGCCAATTTCCTGAAGCGCCTTATTGGCCCTGTTATAGGCGGTTATATCTATTCCGGTCAGTATATGGTATTGCAATGTGCCATTTTGGCCTTGCATGGTATTATGCTTCCACAATATGGTAGCAACTGACCCGTCTTTCCGGAATATTTGTGTTTCCAGTTCGAAAGGACATCGCGCCGGATCAATACTTGCAAAAAATGCCCTGTACAGGGCTGTTTCCTCCGGCAGGCAAAAGTGGTCCCAGTAGAAATCTTCTTTAACCTGCTCAAAGGAAAGACCGGTAATGCCTTCGCAAAACCGGTTATAATATACAATCCTGCCCTGAGGATCGAGGATAACCACCAGGCAGTCCAGGAAATCGCTGATCACGGAAAAAAAACTGCTGTTTTTATGAAAATCAAGCTCTGCCTCTGTACTGCTTATTTCTTTCCGCTTATCATTTTCCATCGAAGACTACCTCCATAACTAGTCTGTCCGATCAGTTTAAGACTTCTGTAATGGTCAGATTCAGGGCCTGTGAAAGATCCAGGTCATAAGGTGCAGGATGGGGAGCCAGGTCTTCTCCGGTATATAACACCCTGACGACCGGCCGCAGCGTAAAGTCGGGATTATTGGCAATTACTAACCCGCTTTCACCACTGCTTAATACGACATGAAAACCGAGCGGGTAAGCTGCAATAACAGAAAGGAAACTTTGCAGGATCTTGAGATCGAAGCATTCTTCACCCCGGGACATGAGCATTTCCACAGCCTTATGCGTTGGATAAGCTTTCCGGTAAGGCCTTTCTGAGGTAAGGGCATCATAGGCATCAACTATGCCGACAACCTGGGCCATGGGGTTGATCTTCGGTCCGGTCAGACCGTGCGGGTAGCCCTGCCCCTGGAAGCGTTCATGATGCTGCAAAATTACTGTGCCGGCGTAGGCATTGAAAATAGATGTTTTCTTAAAAATTTCATAACCATACAGGGGGTGGCGCTCGATGGTTTTCCTTTCATCACCGGTCAGCGACTCGCGCTTGTTGAGGATATCTTCCGGCACGGCAACCATACCCAGATCATGAAGCAGGGCTCCTGTCGCCAGGCATTTCAATTCGGCGGGATTATATTTCATTTTTACCGCAACCAGGGTTGCCATAACCGCACAGTTTACACTGTGCGCAAATAAATATTCATCCCTGGCCCTGATATCGATCAACTGCACCATCATCGCTTCATTTTCCAGCAACTCTTCAACAATTTTTACTACTGTCCTGACGATCTCCCCGTTGTAGATATTGAGGCTTTTTGTTTTTAAATTCGGGGCAAGAGATGATTTTGCATTTTGCATAACTGTCTTAATCAGGGCACGGGCCTGCTGGCGTGTTTCTTCCATGATTATATCGTCAACCTGCACATCATTAATCCTGTTATCCCGGATGTAAATATATTCAATCCCCAGGCCTTTCAGGTAACCCAGGTATTGAGTTTTTATCTCAACTCCAGCCCTGAGCAGGATCTGGCCATTGCTGCCTAAGATACCTTTCGCTAAGATCATGCCGGGGCGGGCCATACCAGGGGAAACCCTGCGCATAAAAAGTCCTTCTTTCTGGCCAATAAACATCATGAATCCTCTTTAACCGCTGCAGCGGGCAGGAAGGATGTTCAGGGGCAATAGTCTCGAGCGCTTTAGAGATTTGAATCCTGAAAATAAAATATTAGCCATTTCAGAAATTGCATGCTTATTTCTTCCAGACCTTACCTTATATTCTACGCCCTTAGATCAATTCCTGCTTCAACTTCCGGGGGTTTAGGCTGCGCTGGTTAACATGTTGCCTTAGAACTACCCGGCATTAAATTCCTTATACCCACGGGCAGTAATTTGTTTGATATAATATAAGAAATTTTAACGGGGGTGGATAAAATGGCCGTAGTCGAGATTTCGATTGTTCCCCTGGGAACAGGCAGTACCAGCATGAGCCAGTACGTAGCCGCCTGTGAAAAGGAACTGCGGGAAAACAGCACTGGCTTAAAGTATGAACTTACTGCCATGGGCACAATTATCGAGGGAGACCTGGACCAAATCATCTCCCTGATCCGGCGCCTGCACGAAGTGCCTTTCCGCCTGGGCGTGGCACGGGTCAGCACCAGCATTAAGATCGATGACCGGCGGGATAAAAACAGCTCTATCAGCCAAAAAGTAAAATCGGTGCAAGATCTCCTGTAACCTGGCCTTTTTGGACTTCCTTAATTAACAACCGTAGAAATCCATTAAGCAATTTGTTTCACAACAATATCGGGGGGAGATCATCATAAAAAAACTTTTAGCAATATCTGCCGCCGGCATAGCGCTGTTGATAATTGCATTGGCTCTTTACCTCGGGGTTACCCCTGCAACTCCACAGTTCAAAGATGACCGGGGCAATGTAATCCCGGAAAGCATCGCAGTCCTGGAAGAAATTGAACTGGGGAATATGAAGCAGTGGATTTCCGTCCGCGGCCGGGACCGCACAAACCCGGTCCTGTTGTGGCTTCACGGCGGGCCAGGATCGGCCCAGATGCCCCTGGCACACCATCTCGATCGAAGCCTGGAAAGAGAGTTTGTAGTTGTCCACTGGGATCAGCGGGGTGCGGGAAAATCGAACCATTGCGGTTTTGATATAAAGACAATGTCTGTTGAACAGTTTAAGGATGACGCCCGCGAACTGATAGCATACTTACAGGATCTTTTGGGGCAGGAAAGGGTTTACCTGCTGGGGCATTCCTGGGGCACCCTGCTGGGAATTGAACTGGCCGCTGAAGACCCTGACCTGTTCCATGCTTATATCGGCGTGAGCCAGGTTGTCGACAACCAGAGGGCAGAAAGGATTGCCTACAACTGGCTGTTAGAAGAAATTGAGCAGAATGATAACCGGGAAGATTTGGGTAAACTGCAGGCAATCGGTGAACCGCCTTACAACCACAATGAATACAGGAACCTGGCCCGGCTCGTAGCTGCCTATGGCGGCAACTTTGATGTAGAGCTGTGGCAATTGGCCCTGGTTGCAGCCAAAGCGCCCGAGTATACCTTTATAGATTATTTCCGTATGCTCGATGGCATGACCAGGGGTGGTGGCCCCCTTCACGATGAAAGCAAAATGATGCAGTTCAATTTTATTGAGCAGGTTCCAGCAGCAGAAATTCCCGTTTACTTCCTGATCGGGGCAAAAGATTATAATACTCCGCTTGAACTGGTAGAGAAGTATTATAAAGTAATCGATGCACCCCAAAAAGGCCTGGTTGTCTTTGAAAAGTCTGCCCATACCCCTTTCTACAGGGAAAATGATCAGTTCAACCGGAGTATTATCGAGATTAAGGCAGGAACTTATCTTCAATAGACTTTTAGCACCACTGTTTTGATAACCGGCGGCAGTCTGGAAACAGTTTATTAAATGGAGGGATCTGTAAAGTGAGCATTCATGGAATTATTGATAATGCAGCTGTAGGCCTGGGGGCTAAATTCATGCCCAAGTATTTTCGGGAAGGTATTGAGTCTGAAAGTGTTGCTGTAAACCTGGAGAACATTTCGCTTGAATTCCCCCGGGTTACAGGTGAAGGAGACTACGAATTATTAGCCGGCACCCTGGCAGGCGAGCTGAATACTGCTTTTCGCCTGGCCCATTGGATTGATGAGAACCACCCCTCTGTTATCTATCATCACGGCGCCAGCGAAACCCCCTTTGATTACGGCTTCAACCGGATATTTCCTTATAAAAAAGAAAATATCCCCGCGAACCTTTATCTGGTCAGGGCCCCATTTCACCGGTCTATGAAAGATTTTCAGCAGGGTATCCGCACCCTGTCCAATGTCGTAGCAATGCTGGCCGTTTCTGTCCGCCTGATCGAGCACTTAGTGCAGCAAAACAGGAGTAAAGGCGTCGGTGAAATTATTGTGGCCGGGACAAGCCTCGGCGGTTTCATTACCAACCTCCACCATATTCACTATAACAGCGCCGACTATTATACGCCACTGCTGGCAGGGTTGGCCATGCACGATGCTTATCTTTATTCGGTATACAGCAGGGCAACTGCGCCGGAAGCAAAAAATAACCCGTCCGCAATTGAAGCTGTGCTGAACTTTGAAAAGGGCTTTGCGGACAGGGACAGCAGTAATGTATTCCCCCTCCTGGCCGCACACGACCAGTTAGTCAGGTACAGCCTGCAGAGGGATTCATACGGAGAGTGCCCTGTAAAAACTATCAGTAAGGGACACACAACGGGGGCGCTGGCTTATAAGCAGCTGCGCAATCATATTTTGGGCTGCCTTGGATAGGACCAGTTTGCAACCCATGGGAAGCAGAGGGGAACTACTACCCCCGGCATAGAGAGAGATTGGCCGAGAAGGATTTAAGACTTTGTTTCCGCTCTTTCCAATCCGGCATCAGTCCGGCTAAATAGCTGTAGAAACTGGCATCGTGTTTATGGTATTTGAAGTGAGCCAGTTCATGCAGCAGCACGTAGTCTATACACTCCGGGGGGGTTTTAACCAGCTCCGTATTTAAGGTAATTTTTTGCCTGCTCCAGGAACAGGAGCCCCACCTGGTTTTCATAGTTCTAATTGTAATTGAGGGCTTTTCAATGCCATCTCCGGCTACCAGGGGGTGCATTCTCTCCAGCGACCGGTCAAACAATGCCTTTGCCTGATCTTTATACCATTGCGCGAAAAGCTGCTCTTTTAAAACTGGATCATTATCGTCTCTGACAAAAAGGAAAAAATCGCCGCTGTCGAAGATCACCTCTTCACGGCCCGGAACCTCGATTACTTTCAGGGGGTAATAGCTGCCCAGGTATTCGATTATTTCCCCGGTAATATATTTCCGGTTACCTTTTATGCTGCGCTTAGTCTCAAAATGGTCCATGGTTTTAATGATCCAGGGCAATTTATCCTTCACCAGCTGCTCGATATAACTATAAGGGACCTTTTTGTTCGCGGAAATAACCACAGTCGAATCGGGGCAAACCCTGAGATTAACGTTTTTAACCTTTTTTCTGACAACAGTGAAGGCAATATTTTTCCCCTGGTGAGTTACATAGTGTTCAGTCATAGTTTGTCCGCCATAATTGTTTATATAAACCGGTTTGACCCGCGGGACCCCAACCTACTCCACTTCCTGAGATGGGAAAGACAAGGAAATGCTCCGCTTGCAGCTGCCGGAAACCTACCGGCTGGCCGGGCAGTTAAAATACCGGCATTGTATCTATATGCCGCTGCCGCTTAAGATGGTGCTGGTTAGAATTCGCAGGAGTTAACTGTCCTGGGGAAGGGGATTACATCCCTGATGTTGCTAACCCCGGTGAAGTACATGATAGCCCTTTCAAAGCCGAGACCGAAACCGGCGTGTTTGACTCCGCCGTATTTACGCAGGTCAAGGTACCACTGCAGTTCTTCAGGTTCGATATTAAATGCTGCCATGCGTTCTTTAAGGACATCAGCCCGTTCTTCCCTCTGGCTGCCGCCGATGATTTCTCCCACCCCGGGAACCAACAGGTCCATGGCGGCTGCAGTTTTTTGATCATCATTTACCCGCATGTAAAAGGCCTTGATCTCTTTTGGGTAATCGGAAACGAAAACGGGTTTGTGAAATATCTTTTCGGTCAGGAAACGCTCGTGTTCGGTCTGCAGGTCTTTGCCCCACTCAACGGGGTATTCGAACTTCTTTTTCGCTTTTTGAAGGCTTTCGACCGCCTCGGTGTAGGTGATCCGGGCAAAATCTGCAGTGACAATATCCTGCAGCCTTTCCTGCAATCCCTTGTCTACAAACTGGCTGAAAAAGGCCATTTCGGGTTCGGCTTTTTCGAGAAGGCAGCTAATCAGGTATTTGATCATTTCTTCCGCCAGGTTCATGTTGTCGTTTAAGTCGGCAAAAGCAATCTCCGGTTCAATCATCCAGAATTCCGCGGCATGACGGGGGGTATTCGAGTTTTCCGCCCTGAAAGTTGGGCCGAAAGTATAGACATTTTTGAATGCCAGGGCAAAAGCTTCCGCTTCCAACTGACCGCTGACAGTCAGGTTCGTTTTTTTGCCGAAAAAATCGCAGGAATAGTCTGCTTTCCCGTCACCTGTCAGCGGGGCATTGTGGGGGTCCAGGGTGGTTACCCTGAAGAGTTCGCCCGCCCCTTCAGCATCGTTTGCAGTTATGATCGGGGCATGCAGGCAAACAAAGCCTTTTTCCTGGAAGAATTGGTGAACAGCAAAGGCCAGCATGGAGCGAACCCTGAAGACTGCAGTAAACAGGTTGGTTCTTGGGCGCAGGTGGGCTACTTCCCGCAGAAATTCCCTGCTGTGCCGCTTCGGCTGGATCGGGTAATCTTCAGGAGAATCGCCTTCAAGGGCTACCCGGTCTGCCTTGATTTCAAAGGCCTGCCTTGCTTCGGGGGTCAGCACCAGCCGGCCGGTTACACTTATCGCCGAACCGACGCCCAGCCTGGCCACACGGTCGTAGTTGCCCAGGTTTTCTTTTTCGTAGACGACCTGCACCGTGTTAAAATGGGTGCCGTCGTTCAGGGCAATAAAACCAAATTCTTTTTGGTCGCGGTTGTTCCGGACCCACCCGTTTACGTTTACCGTTTGGTCAGCGTATTTTTCAGCACCCCTGACCAGCTGGCTGACTGTTACCTTTTCCATACTGTTCCCCCCTTGCTTTTTTCATTAAATGTATCTTAAAGCAGGCCTCCTGAAAAAAAAGCCGGCAGTAAGTTTCTGAGGTGCTTGAGAGCTCTAGCTATTTCTTCATCCTGGCCCAGCTGTCCCTTAACTGGACAATCCGGTTAAAAACCGGCGTCCCGTTATCCGGGGCTTCCGGATCTAGATAGAAATATGCCTTGCGCAGGAACTGAAAGCGGCTGCCCGGAACTGCGTCAGCAACAGCCGGTTCAGCGGGCACATCTTCACAGACAACCAGGGACTGCGGGTTAATGTTCCTGGTGAAATCAACTTCCGCCTCCCCTTCGGGATTTTCCATGGTGAAGAGGTTGTCATATAGATTGACCGTAATCCTGGCAGCGTGTTCGTGTGAAACCCAGTGAATTACACCCTTGATTTTTTTACCGCTTGTATCAGATCCGCTTCTCGTCTGCGGGTCGTAGGTGCAGCGCAGTTCGGTAATATTTCCATCCTCGTCTTTAATAACTTCCTCGCAGCAGATAACGTAGGCTCCTTTTAAACGCACTTCCCTGCCCGGGGCCAGGCGGAAGAACTTCTTCGGGGGTTCTTCCATGAAATCATCGCGCTCGATATAGATTTCCCTGCCGAAGGGCACCTGGCGGGTACCGGCGCTTTCATTGCCGGGGAGGTTTTCCATTTCGCACATTTCAGTTTTCCCGGCAGGCCAGTTGGTTATGACCGCTTTGATCGGATCGAGCACTGCCATCAGGCGGGGGGCCGTGGTTTCAAGCTCCTGGCGGATACAGTGTTCCAGCATAGCAAGATCAACTGTGCTGTCCGCCCTGGATACGCCTACCCTCTCCTGGAAATCGGCTATGGCCTGCGGGGTGATACCCCGTCTGCGCAGGCCGGCAATGGTCGGCATACGGGGATCTGCCCAGCCTTCAACGTGGCCTTCATCAACCAGGCGGCGCAATTTGCGCTTGCTCATCACCGTATAGGTCATGTTGAGGCGGGCAAATTCTGTCTGGCGGGAACGAAACCTGACTTCTTCAGGCATAAGTTCAACCGCGCTGTCCACGACCCAGTCATACAGGGGGCGATGGTCGGTATATTCAATCGAACAGAGCGAGTGGGTAATCCCCTCAAGGGCATCGGAAAATGGATGATCGAAATCATACATCGGGTAAATACACCACTTGCCGCCGGTCCGGTGATGGACGGCATGGAGGATGCGGTAGATTACCGGGTCGCGCATGTTCAGGTTGCCCGAAGCCATATCGATTTTAGCCCTGAGGACGCGGCTGCCGCTCTCAAACTCCCCGCTGCGCATTCGCTCGAACAAGTCGAGGTTCTCTTCTGCCGAACGGGTCCGATAGGGGCTTTCGGTTCCCGGTTCGGTCAGGGTGCCCCGGTAAGCCCTGATTTCTTCCTGGTTTAAATCGCAGACATAGGCTCGTCCGGCTTCAATCAGGCGCTGGGCAAACCGGTATTTTACATCAAAATAGTCGGAGCTGAAAAAGAGGCGATCTTCCCAATCTGCCCCAAGCCAGCGAATATCATTAATAATCGAATCGACAAATTCCTGTTCTTCCTTAATCGGGTTGGTATCATCGAAACGAAGGTTAAAGTTGCCTTTAAAATCACGGGCAATCCCATAATTCAACAGGATTGCCTTGGCATGGCCGATATGGAGGTAACCGTTCGGCTCCGGGGGAAAGCGGGTGTGAACGGGCCGATCCTCAAGCAGTCCTTTTTCAAGATCTTCCCTGATCATGGTATAGATAAAATTTGTTTTGCCTTCTGTTTCCTTTTTCGCTGTCATAACAATTCTCCTTTGTATCTTCAGGCGCCGTTTATTCTGCTTCAGTTCCCCATGCCGGCGGGCTCAGACAATGCCGGAATCACTAAGCTGCTAAGCCGGCAGGAGAAATATTATCACGGCCACTATGAAACAGGCACTGCCGGCAATCATCAGCAAATCGCGATCGCGAATGGAAGCAATAAGGTAGATAATGCCGCAGGCAAGAAAGAGCAACCAGGCTGCTGTCTGCATCGGTCAGATTCGCCTCTCCCTGAAGTGAAATAACTGGAGTCAGCTATTATAATTTACTTATTCCAACACTATTTCTATTCTTTATTTCCGCAACCCTTTTCTATCCCGGCTTAAGCAATAGCTGATATGACTATTCCACGAAGTCTCTGTTGATATTATTCTACGGTTACGCTTTTGGCCAGGTTGCGGGGTTTATCGACTGAACTGTTCCGGGCAAGGGCAGCGTAATAGGCAATAAGCTGAGTCGGAACGGCACTTAAAACAGGCGCCAGGAGATCATCAATCGCGGGCAGGTAGAAAACCGATTCAACCTGCCTGGCCACCTCTTCGAAACCTTCCTGGGTGATGGCAAATACCGCGCCGCCGCGGGCGTTTACTTCCTGGATGTTGCTTAATGTCTTATCGAAAACCGCCTTTTGGGTAACAAGGGCGATAACCGGGATGCCTTCAACTATCAGGGCCAGGGGCCCGTGCTTCAGTTCACCGGCAGCATATGCTTCAGCATGGATGTAGGATATTTCTTTTAGTTTAAGAGCCCCCTCCATGGCTACCGGGTAGTCGAGATTGCGGCCGACGAAAAAGGCGCTGTCCCATTTGGAAAGGTGATCGCAGTAATCCCTCAGTTTGACCACGCTATCTTCAGAAAGAATTGTCTTGAGATGCGCCGGGAGGGATTTCAGGCCGCTGATCAAACCGGCAGAAGTTTCTGCATCAATACTGCCGCGCGCCTCGCCAAGATACAGGGCAACCAGGTAAAGAGAGACCAGTTGGGTCAGGTAAGCTTTCGTCGAAGCGACAGCAATTTCCGGCCCGGCCCAGGTATAGAGGACTTCATCGGCTTCACGGGATACAGAGCTGCCCACTACATTGGTTATAGCCAGCACTTTTAAACCTTTTTGCCTGGCCAGGCGCAGGGCAGCCAGGGTGTCAGCAGTTTCTCCCGACTGGCTGATTACTATAGCGATCTGGTTTTCCAGTAAAAGCGGGTCGCGGTAACGGAACTCGGAGGCGACATCTGCTTCAACAGAAACGTTCGCTATTTTTTCAATTACCGCTTTACCGAGAAGGCCGGCATGGTATGCGGTTCCGCAGGCAATGATATGGATCTTTTCCAGCCGGTTTAGCTCTTCTGCAGTAAACCCGAGCTCGCTTAAGGTCACTTTGCCGTTAACAGAATCAATACGCTGGCGAAGGGTTTCCCTGACGGCAGCAGGCTGCTCCATGATCTCCTTGAGCATGAAATGATCATAACCGCCTTTTTCTGCCGCTTCAATATCCCAGGTAATTTCAAGTATTTCTTTATCTACCGGCTTTCCGTCAGCATCAAAGATTTCTACCCCGTCTGCACTGATCGAGGCAAATTCGCCGTCTTCCAAAACCTTGGTGCTGCGGGTATGGGCCAGCAAGGCCGGGATGTCGGAGGCAATCAGGTTTTCCCCGTCACCGAGGCCGACAATCAGGGGGCTGTCCTGCCGGGCGCAGACAAGGCGGCCGGGTTCACGGGAAGAAATAGCAACCAGGGCGTAGGAACCTTCAGCCCTGCTTACTGCTTTACGCATTGCTTCAAGCAGATCACCGTCATAATAATCCTCGATCAGGTGGGCCAGAACCTCGGTATCGGTTTCCGAGCGGAACGTATGGCCCGCTTCCTCTGTTAACCACTGGCGCAGGGCGCTGTGGTTTTCAATTATTCCATTATGGACTATGGCGATTTCTTCACAGCAGCTGCTGTGCGGGTGGGCGTTTTCGTCTGTAGGGCGTCCGTGTGTAGCCCAGCGGGTATGGCCAATTCCAACAGTTACCGCATTTTCCTGCCCTGTAAGCGTTTTTTCCAAATCGGCCACTGATCCGGCCGCCTTGCTGATCAAAAGCTTTCCATCATGCTGCAGGGCGATACCTGCTGAATCATAACCGCGGTATTCCAGCTTTTTTAAACCATCAATTAGTATAGCGTTAACTTCTTTGCTTCCGGCGTAGCCGACGATGCCACACATAAACAGTCCCCCAATTGTAATAACAGATCATAATATGTTTTGGATAGCTGATAGCACATTAACCAAAGCAGGGGATTATTTATAACCCTCGCTAAAAAACCTGCCCATTGCCTTTTATCCTGTTAACCCTTATAACAATATAGTTAAGATTGCTCTCTAACGATCACTTCCGCCACCTCGGTGGCATACTCTTCGAGCTGCGCTTCAGGCAGGTCTGCTTCGAGCATGACCCTGAATTTAGGTTCGGTTCCCGACGGGCGGATAAGAACGCGGCCATTTCGGCCCAGCTTTTCTTCTACCTTTTCAATAGCAGCCTTTATTTTCGGGTTATCCGACCAGCCTTCTTTTGTTGCAACTTTGCGGTTTACCAGTACCTGGGGCAGGCGCTCGATCAGGGATGCCAGCTCGGAGAGAGGCCGCTGCTTTTCCTGCAGCACTTTTAAAAGCTGTAAAGCCGTAAGCAGGCCGTCGCCTGTAGTGGCGTAATCGGAAAAGATAACATGCCCGGACTGCTCTCCGCCAAGATTATAGCTGCCTTCAACCATTTTCTCTAAAACATAGCGGTCCCCGACCGTGGTCCTGATCACTTTAAAACCTTCTTTTTCAGCCAGTATGTCGAGGCCGCCGTTGCTCATAACAGTAGCAACCAGGGTGTTATTTTTAAGCAGTCCTTTACCAGCCATATCAACGGCACAAATTGCCATCACTGCATCACCGTCAACGATTGCCCCTTTTTCATCGACAGCGATAAGGCGATCAGCGTCGCCATCAAAAGCAAGGCCCGCTGACGCCCCGCTCTCTTTTACCGAGCGCTGCAGGTCAGCTGTATCGGTAGCCCCGCAGTTAACGTTTATCAAACTGCCGTCAGGGTTATCATGAAGCATTTTCACTTCCGCGCCCAGGTCCCGGAGCACTTCACCGGCGACCCTGCAGGCTGCGCCGTGGGCACAGTCGACTACCAGGCTCAACCCATCGAGGGAAGCAGAACTGCCCTTAAGGTGGTTTAAATAGATCTCCAGGGCATCGCCGTCAATCAGGGCCTGGCCAAGTTCAACGCCTTCCGGACGGGGCACTGCGCCCTGATCGCCGAAATATATTTCCTCAATTTTTTCTTCAAACTTATCAGACAGTTTAAAACCGCTGCTGTTGAATATTTTAAGGCCGTTGTCTTCAATGGGATTGTGCGATGCGGAGATAACTATTCCTGCGCAGGCTTTAAGCTCCCTGGTCAGGTAAGCAACCGCCGGTGTCGAAGCTACACCTAAAATTCGGGCCATCCCGCCGACTGATGTTATTCCGGCCATAAGCGAACCTTCCAGCATTGACCCTGAGAGGCGGGTGTCACGTCCGATTAAGAAAACCGGTTCAACCTCTTCACGACCCAGCAACCAGGCCGCTATACGTCCTATATTAAATGCAAGTTCAGGAGTTAATTCACGATTGGCCACTCCCCTGATTCCGTCAGTGCCGAATAATTTTCCCAAAGACATACCTCCATCAGCTTTTGATTATTAATATTACCCTTTATTACTAGTCTTCAATTGTTTGCTCTTCATTCTCCGCGTCATCCGGTTCTGGTTCCGGGATCCTTTCAAACTCAAGCCTGACCGTAACCAGGGAAGGATCGATTGTCAGATCGTCAACCCGGTTGCCATTTTCATCATAGGCGATCGGTGAGACTTCAACACTTTCGATCAGCCTCATGCCGTTTTTATCGATCAACACCACGATCCGGGCAACATTTTCGAAAATCGACTCGGGGGCTCCAATCAGCACCTCTTCGGGAAGGACTGTATATTCAACCAGTTCCCAGCCTATGGCCGGGCTGCCGATCATGTCAACTTCAACCTCAAAGTCTTCAGCACGGTAGGTTTCGATACTAACCCTGACCTGTTCAGGCTCAATAAGTACAATACTTAGGCCGCGTGGAGAATGCCCCTGGACCCTTGCCAGGTGGTTACCCGGCCCTTTATCAGCCAGGTCTACATAAACTTCGATTTCCTGCATGGTCAGATCCGCAAAGTCTTCAGGGAGCCCCTCAAGAGTAACGTCAACTTCGGTAGGCATATCGGTAACCACGTATTCCGGGTTGAGGTTCTCTACCTGCAGCGGAACACCCTGCCAGACCGTTCTTGACGGGGTGGTGCGGGTAATTTTATCACCGGTTACAAAAAGCCACAGAATCACCGCCAGAAATATAGCGATAACACGGGCAAAATTGTTACTGCGCAGAAATTTTTCCATGGCTATTTGCTACTCCTCCAGGACCATAAACTAAAGCCGTCGCCGCTGCGATCGGGCGAACATTTATCGACAAGCATAGCCCGCAGCTTGTTTTCATCAAGGTAGCGGGTCAAGACCCCATCATGGGCAACTGAGATGATTCCGGTTTCTTCTGAGATAATTATTGCCAGGGCATCGGAATGTTCCGAAATGCCAATTCCGGCGCGGTGCCTGGTTCCCAGCTCTTTTCCGAGGCTGGGATCTTCCGTCATGGGCAAGTAGCACCCCGCGGCGACAATCTGGTTTCCCTGGATAATTACGGCACCGTCATGAAGAGGGCTGCGGGGGAAGAATATATTAACCAGAAGTTCGGCGGTCACCACCCCATTAACAGCAATGCCGGTATCGACATACTCCTTTAAACCCGTGGTCCGCTCAATAACGATCAGGGCGCCGATCCGTTTTTTGACCAGCACAGGAACAGCCTTGATCAGTTCGTCAAGCATGTTGTCAAAATCCTGGGCATTCCAGTTCCAGTAAGTTGTTTGAAATATTTTTCCGCGGCCGAGGTGTTCGAGAGCCCGGCGCAGTTCTGGTTGGAATATAATCGGGATAGCAATCAAACCAACAATCATCATCTGGCTGAGAGTCCAGTGGAGGGCATCTAAACCGGCCTGATCGCTGATAATCATCGCCAGCAGCAACACGATCAACCCCTTAACCAGCTGCTCAGCGCGGGTGCCGCGGATAATCAGGATCAGGCGGTAGAATACATAAGACATAAGTATGATATCAATTATATCGCGCCACTCGACATTTAATTGAAGAACTGCTGCAACAATCCGTTCCCAGATGGCCACTATCTGTTGTACCCTCTTTTTATAGATTTCTAATATTAAAACAGGTAGTCCCGGCTTCCCTGTCCTTATGGATAATTAATTCGCTTTAAACATGGCATATCCCTGCAAGCTTCTATAAAGTTAACATAAAGAGTCGGGTAAAACAATACTAATTTTGCTGCCGCAATTATTGCACTTTTTGCCGTCAAGGCCGACCATATTAACCCGGTAACCGCTGCGCACAACTAACATGTTGCCGCAGTGGGGACAAACTGTATCTGATCCGCCCGGCAGATCAATATTGCCCAGGTACACATAATGAAGGTATTCCCGGGCTTTTTCGCGGACCCGTTCCATCACCCCGGGCGGAGTCGGCGGTAAGTCGAGCTTGTATTGGGGAAAGTAGCGTGAATAGTGCAGCACCAGGTCGGGACTGATTCCGCCCAACCAGCGAGCAAGCGCTTCCTGTTCAGCGGCGCTGTCGTTTAAGGTGGGGACCAGGAGACAGGTTACTTCAACATGGCACTGTTCTGCGGCAGCTTTCACGGTCTCTAGAACAGGCCCCCTCGAGCCCTGGCAGTGATCTTTGTAGAAAGAGTTGCTGAAAGCCTTGATATCAACGTTCATGGCGTCAATATAAGGCAGCAGGTCCTGCAGAGGCTCGCGGTTGATGTAACCGTTGGTGACCAATACATTACAGTAACCATGCTCGTGCAGCAGGCGGGCAGTATCATAAACGAACTCATACCAGATAGCAGGTTCATTATAGGTATAGGCCACGCCCAGGGCCTTGCCGCTGCCCCCGTCACGCTCAAGCATAGCGAGGACATCTTCAGGGCTGACAGTTTCTGCGGCTTGTTCCGGGTTGCCCCTGGCCAGTGACCAATTCTGGCAAAAGGAGCAGAGAAGGTTACAGCCAAATGTCCCCAGCGAAAGTATCGGCCGGCCCGGGTGAAAGTGATAAAGGGGTTTTTTTTCGATGGGATCCCGGTTTGACGCAGCCAGGCGGCCGTAATTGGTTGTATAAAGTTCGCCTTTTTCCACTCTGCGCACACCGCAGGTCCCGGTTTGCCCTTCTCCGAGCAGGCAGCAGCGGGGACAAAGGCGGCAGCGGAGTTGCTCTTTTTCGCGGCGGTAAAAATGCGCTTTTTGCATTAATCTGCACTCCCTTGAAGCGACATATATTAAAGATTCGGAAAGGGATATTACTTTACCCGTTAAGGCAGGTTGTAATATCAATAACTGATTGTGCAGTTGACCTGACCCCTGTCCGGCTTACTGTTCATTGTAGCGGGTGACTTTAAAGCGATAGAGTTTGGCCGGCACGCCAGGAGGGATGCCCGCTTTACGGCGGGCTATACCGACCTGCTCTTTAACCGTGTTTACGCCGTCGAGCAGAGGCAGCAGCAGGCCGCTGCGGGAACCGCTGCGCACCAGGACCCCGTACAGCCGGGGATCCAGTTCTTCTTCACTTTTTACCGGTTCGATCGGGCCCAGGATGTCGACCGATATAGACAGTTCCTCCAATTCCGCCCGGCTAACGGGTTGAAAGCGCGGGTCCCTGACAGCAGCGCCGACTGCATTAGCGGCAATTTCTTCGGCCAGGTTATCCCGTACCGGTTCTACCGTTCCGATGCAGCCGCGCAGCTGACCATCTTTTTTCAGGGAAACGAATACTCCTGCCCGGGCACTATATTCAGGGGGCAGGGAAGGAGGGATTTCGGGCAGGCGGCCTTCCCTTAAATAGTGTTCCAATACTTCACGGGCCAGGTTAGCCGGGTTTAAACCGGATTCCGGGATGCTCATTGCTATTGCCTCCCTATCAATATTAATAAATCTGTCCTGCACACGCTCACGAAGCCGGGCTGTTTTCAGGATGCAGGGCTGCAACCAGGTAGCCAACCCCGAAGGGGCCTTCATAGGATATTATTTCAGGCCTGAAATTTTCACCTTCAAGCATCCCGAGGGCAATGATGAAAGACCGCAGGCCGCACTCGCCGGCTTCTTCAACCAGCTGGGGATCGAAATTCAGGATGTCCCCGACCCTTCCGTTCCTTATATGATCGACCAGCTGCCGGTCAAAATCGGCGCCGCGGGGGCTGTACCCTGCCGGGGCGCCCGGTGAAAGCCGGTGGGAGAGATCGCCGCTGGCCACTACCGCAGCGGGCAGCCCTCTCCGGTCAATGGCCCGGCGCAGGGCTCCCCCGAAACGGTAAAGCAAATCGTAAGCCTGAAAACTGACGGCAATAGTGACGCCGGGAGCCTCAACACCCGCTTCCTGCAGGTAATACAGGGGGACCATTGCGCCATGATCAAGGCTTCCCCCGCTGCCGCGAGGGCCCCGGCCCGAATTGCCGGGCAGGGAAGGTTTAACCGGCTCGGAAGCGGTCTCTTCCACCAGCAGTTCAATTAGCTGACGATCATTCTGCATTCCGACCCGGAGGCCGGAAAACCCAAACCGCCCGAAATCACCGCTCAACTGATCCCCGGTCTGAACGGCCGGCCCTTCCGGCATTATCTCGCCGTGCGGAGTAATCACAACCACTAACCCGGGGTTATTCTGCCGTACCCGGCTGCTGAGCAACTTCATTCCGTCCACTGTCTTCTGCGCTTTGGCCAGTTCGCCACGGCCAATTTCGGGGATAATAATCGGGGGATGCGGAGCAATACCAATAATCGAAAGCATCTTCTTAAAACACCTGCCTTCAGTCCGGAAGCCAGAACGGTATAGCTACAGGGCCTTCTGAACTCCGGCCATTTGTTGTTTCCATACTTAAAGTATACCAAATAGGCGGGCCTCAAACAAACCCATTAACCCGCCGGAGCACCGAAAGACTGACGGTTCCGGGCCTGACTTACTTGACAGTTTTATGCAAATAGCCTAACCTAATATAAAGCTGACTTACTGTCCCGGAGACAAAACCAGCAAATAAGGAGCAAACGTTATGAGCAGCGAATACAGGGATGCCGATAAATTTACTGCCGCAATCCAGGCTATCTTTCCGAAACTGATGCATTACCTTAACGCGGAGGAAAGCCGGGAGTTAACCGGGCTGGGGATCACGCCAAGCCAGATAAACGCACTCCTGGTCCTTTACTTTCATGACAACCTGACCATGGGCAAGCTGAGCCAGGAAATTTACCTGGCTGAAAGCGCGGCTACCCGGCTTGTTAACCGCCTGGTTAACCTGAACCTGGTCAAGCGGCGCGGTGACGACAAAGACCGCAGGGTAGTTCGGGTAACGTTAACTTCTTACGGCAGAGAGCTTTCGCGCCTGGTCTTCGAAAGGCGTTCTTTCCGCTTCAATAACCTGGCCCAGCACCTTGAACAATCTGAGAGAGAAAACCTGGTGGTATCGCTGCAATCGGTAATGCGCGTTTTTGAAGAGCTGGAGAAAACCAGGGTGCCTGCTGCCAACAACAATACCCCCGGGACTGGAAAAGGGTAACAACTGCTAACCCTTCCGTCTGCTTTAATGCTAAATAATCTGGCTTTATACTTGCTGACTGAAAACCTGTGAAGAGGCTAATTTATAACACAGCCCTTTGCCAGGCTGATTTCTTCCGAACAGAAAGCGAGGATGCCTGCTTGCCGCCTCAAGATACGGGAACCCTGCACACTGAGCCGCTGTGGAAAATTCTGCTCACCTTTTTAAAAGTGGGCGCTTTTACTTTTGGAGGCGGCTACGCGATACTGCCTGTCATTCAACAGGAAGTGGTCGAGAAAAAAAAGTGGGTCAGCCAGAAAGAGTTCGCAGACATCCTGGTTATTACCCAGGGCATGCCCGGACAGCTGGCCTTAAACAGCGCGATCCAAATCGGCATCCGTTTGCGCGGCATTCCCGGCGGGCTGATGGGGGCCCTGGGCGTAACCGCCCCGTCAGTTATAATCCTTCTCGCCATTGCCGCTTATTTCTACCCTTTCTTAAGAGATAACGATTATGCGCAGGCTGTTTTTTATGGAATCAGGCCTGCCGTTGTAGCGTTGATCGCAGCAGCAGCATTCAAAATGGGTCGCGAGATATTGCACGGGCTAAGTGGAATTGCTCTCTGCGCCATCCTGCTGGCCCTGGCAATCATTACCCAGATCCACCCGATTATCATCCTGGTAATTGGCGGTCTGACCGGGCTGATTGTCTATAAAAGGAGGCCCTAACCATGATGGCTATCCTCCTTTCCCTCTACTGGTCTTTTCTCAAAGTCGGCCTCTTTACAATTGGCGGTGGATACGCCATGATTCCGCTGATGGAGGCGGAGGTAATCTCCGTTCACGGATGGCTTAATGCTGCTGAATTTCTTGATATTATTGCCGTCGCAGAAATGACCCCCGGCCCGATATCAATTAATGCCGCTACGTTTATCGGCTATACCATGGCCGGCGTGCCCGGCGCGCTGATTGCCACTTTAGGGGTAATTACCCCATCCCTGGTTCTCCTGCTCCTGTTATCAAGGATCCTGATCAGGGTTATTCAAAACCCCGGCGCTGCGAATTTTATCAACGGGCTGCGCTCGGCCCTGGTTGCTTTAATCCTGCTTGCATCTTTTACTCTCGGCCAGACAGCGATTATCGATATCCCGACTGCCCTTATTTTTGGCCTGCTCCTGGCTGCCAGCCTGCTGCGCAGGGTCAGCCCTCTCTACTTTATTGCTGCCGGGGCCATTCTCGGCCTTATTTTCTATCCTTATTAAACTTAACCGCGAATTTCACCCGGCCCGCCGGAAAATGCCTGTAGCCCGGGAAGGCCTTTATATGTTATAATAACGCTGTTAAATCAATAGAAGACTCCGAGCCTTTGCACCTACTGCCTGAAAAACGGCTATGGTGGAAGGCCTGGGTTGGGGGAGAAATCCCCCCGCCTCCCGTAATTGGAAAGGAGACTATGCCGTTAGGCCGCGTTTTCCTGCAATTGGGACGCGGCTTTTGTTATATTCACTGCCCGGTGCTGTGAAAGTTTCCGGCCTGCCGGATCCCTGAGAACCGGCTTCCGTATTAAGATCTGAGGTGCCTTGATGAAGTTGATGAAAGTTACCGACCCCGACAAGGTCATGGAAATAATTAACGAACATTTTTTAGCACTGGAAAGCGAAAACCTGCCCATAGACAGGGCAGGAGGGCGCTGCCTGGCTGAACCGATCAAAGCCCCTGAAGATGTCCCGGGGTTTGATCGGTCCACAGTAGATGGCTACGCTGTTGCCGCCAGGGATACTTTTGGCGCCTCGGAAAGTATCCCCGCCATGCTGGAATGCATCGGTGAAGTTTTTATGGGCCGGGAAGCCCCTCCGATTAAAAGCGGCCAGTGCTGCCTTGTGCACACCGGCGGCATGCTCCCGGAGAATGCCGATGCGGTTGTGATGGTTGAAGATACCGACCTGACCGGCACCATGCTCCAGATCTTTCGCCAGGTAGCCCCAGCGGAGAACGTAATCCACCGGGGGGAAGATCTTAAAAAGGGAGACCCTGCCCTGCTTAAAGGACACAGGCTGCGCGCCCCCGAGATAGGGATGCTTGCCTCACTGGGAATCACTACGGTTAACGTGCATCGTTGTCCGCTGGTTGGCTTTTTTTCCAGCGGCGACGAACTTGTACCCTATAACACGGCGGTCCTTGAACCGGCCCGGATCAGGGACAGCAACGCACCTGCCCTGCTCTACCTCGCCGGACAATACGGCGCGTCATTCAAGTACGGCGGGATACTGCCCGACCACTTTGAGACCTTCCTCGAAGAGAGCAGGGCCATGCTCCGGGAAGCCGACCTGCTCGTTTTTTCAGGAGGCAGTTCGGTTGGCAGCCGCGATTACACTGCCCGGACCATGCAGGAACTGGGCGAACCCGGGCTGCTGGTCGAAGGAATATCGATTCAACCAGGAAAACCGACCCTGCTGGCCGACTGCGGAGGCAAGCCTGTGCTGGGCCTGCCCGGCCACCCTGTATCAGCCCTAAATATTTTTGCCATCTTCGGAAAGGCAATTATCGATCGGTTGGCCGGATGGGAAAAACCCGGCTTCGAGATGGCTGTAAGGGCAACCCTGACCCGTAATATTTCATCACGCTCGGGACGGACTGATTACGTCAGGGTGAAGTTGGAAAAAAACGGTGACGGAATCAGGGCAGTCCCCGTATTCGGCCGTTCGGGAATGCTGCGCACCCTTGCCGAAGCAGACGGCCTTCTGGTCGTTCCCCCGGCCAGCGAAGGGTTAAGCGCCGGGGAAATTGTAGATGTGAAGATTTGGGAATAAGAAATGTCTTTGCTCAGCCCGCTTCTTTTCGTTAAAGCGGTTCAGTTTGCGCCGGCATTTGACGTGTGGCGGAGCAGTTTTTAATGGCCGGTGAAACAAAGGCCGGAGCAGGCCGGCCCGCATGGACG
>SKOR01000115.1 GCA_007119965.1 Syntrophomonadaceae bacterium | reverse complement strand
TACTCACCATAACGCAGGTTCTCGGCGGAGAAGCTGGTAATCCCCGAATCGGGATTTATGGTGTAATCGGTGCCGTGCTTGATCTTCATGATGTCGGTCTTCTGAACCTGGCCTTCACCAGGATCGGCTTTGATTTCCAGCTTGAAGTTTCCACCGCCGACTTCTTTTTGTCCGAACTGGTCGATAGTGCGCAGGCCGTCGCGCATGAAGACCTTGGTTTTCAGGTTGTCGGTGCTTGTTAAAGCCGAGGTGGTGCCGTCAAGAAGCTTCTTGGTGTTAAATTCAGTGGTGTTGGCGATGCGGTTAACTTCAGAGGTGAGCTGGTCGATCTCCTTCTGGATTTCCATCCGGTCGCCGGCGGTGAGGGTATCGTTGGCCGCCTGCACGGATAGTTCACGCATGCGCTGCAGGATGGAGTGAGTCTCGTTCAGCGCGCCTTCGGCAGTTTGAATCAACGAAATGCCATCCTGGGCATTGCTCATAGCCTGGTTCAGGCCGCGGATCTGGCCGCGCATTTTTTCCGAAATGGCCAGGCCGGCGGCATCGTCGGCGGCGCGGTTAATGCGCAAACCCGAGGAGAGTCTTTCCAGGGACTTGTTCAAACGGTTTTCGTTGCTTACCATGTTCCTGTACGCATTTAAAGCAGAAATGTTTTGATTAATCCTCATTGTTTTCAATCCTCCGTGATTGAATTATTTCGGCATCAGTGCCGTTTTTTTATTTCATCCTGCCACCTGTCAGCTAACCTGCTGCCTGCCTGAGTTTTTCAATGCCTCCTCTCTGCAGCTTCCTGGCGCCTCCGGGAGCGGGTAGAAATCCCTTATTTAAAATACTTATATTAACCCTTGTAGTAGTTATCGGCAGGGGATTTACTTAATTAAGGGGTAAATGAAAATTTTTTTAATGCAGCTCGCTGCCGGCCTGCTCATCACCGCTAACCAGTTCGCTGGCCTTCTGTTCTGTATAGGCGGCGATGCGTTCTATTTCTGCAAGATGGTCGTTGATTTCGCTTTGCAGGGAAGAAAGTTCGGCTGTCGACAGGTTTTCCGAGGCTGCCCGGGCGGAAAGGGTCCGCATTTGCCTGAGGATAGTATCGATATGGTCCAGGGCGGTCCGAACCAGGACAACCAGGTCCAGGTTGTGCCGGGCAGACGCCAGGTAGTGGTTTAAATCGGAAATGCGATCCACGGTAATATCATCCAGACCAAAATGAGCAGTTTCGTGTAGCTTTTTGCGCTTCAAACCCTGCCTCTTTTGGACAGGGTAACCCGGCTTGCCAGGGTTGCGGCGTTCACATGCAATTATTTCACGGTAGGCTTTTACAGCATCAAAGTTTTTTTTGGTGGGGATAGGCCCGTCGCTCCTTTCGCTGCTAAGCAATAGCAGGCACAAGATTATCTATTTTGTCTTATAGTAGCTATCGGCGGAATTTGGTTTTAATTAAGGAGCCTGCCGCCTTGCGGACGGCATTATTATAGGGTGCCTTTGGAGACGTCAGCAGATAAAGTGTACTCAGCTAATGTGACCCGAATTTTTGTCGTAGATTGGCTTAACCAGCAGGAAGGCGATGGCGATAAGGATTACGGCCAGGAGGACGCCTACCATGTCAATCAGTACGTCGGCAATCGCTCCGCTGCGGCCGGTTACATAGTACTGGTGGGTTTCGTCGAGGATAGCCGCCAGCGTGCCGCAGACGAAGGAAGCGGCTACAGCTTTAACCGGTTTTAGATAGTGCCTCCAGAAAATAAAAAAGACCAGTGTAATGGCGAAAAACAGGGCAACGTGGGCGGTTTTGCGCAGGATAAACTCGATAATGACCGGGTTTTGCCGGGCATACTGGTAGAAATCGCCGGTTATTGTGCCGACAGATTCCAGTTCGGGCGGCAGGCGGCCGGCGATCGCCCGGGCCAGGTCGGCAATACCCAGGTTTATCCTGACCATGAAATTATTGACCTGTCTCAGGACCGGCAGGACCCGCAGGTAGGGAACAGAGGAGAGGTAATACGTCAGCACCAGCAGGCCTGCTACCGCTGCAAAGGCTTTTTTTCTCAACCTGCTTCTCCGTACCCCTGTTTTTTTCAGATCATCTTTCGGGGTTTTGCTCATAATATTTTAATTATCTTTCTGACCCGAGGGATAGACCGGGCCCGGGCTGTATTCCACGCTGGGCCGTGCCGTGCGCGGCTGCGGGAAGAGACTCATCAGGCTGTATATTTCTGCAGGCATATCGGTGTTTACGTTAATGCCCATATCGGCAAGCTGTTCAACATCAATCGGGTAGTCGTGGGTCCACGTGCCCTGGGTCAGCTTGATCGCGGTCTGCTCGGCCTGCGCTTCATCCATATGCTTACCGAGCAGGCACTTGACGGTGTCTTTAACCTGGCTTAAAGCCTTGACGGCGAGATCGGCAAGGATGATCGTCTGGTCGTCGATATCTTTCATCTCTTTTGATTCGAGCACTTTAATCAACGAAGCGGCGGGATACTGGCCGAGTTGTGGATCGAGCGGACCGAGTACGGCATTTTGATCCATCACCAGTTCGTCGGCAGCGGTAGCGATGAGCGTACCCCCGGACATCGAATAGTGGGGCACGAATACGGTAACTTTGCCGGGGTGACGGAGCAGGGCTTCGGCGATCTGCTCAGAGGCCAGCACAAGACCGCCCGGAGTATGGAGAATCAGGTCGATCGGCACTTCCTCATCGGTCAGGCGTATTGCCGTTAGAACCTGTTCGGAATCTTCGATGTTAATAAAACGGGTCAGCGGCACCCCGAGCAGGCTTAAGGCTTCCTGGCGGTGGATCAGGGTGATTACGCGGCTGCCGCGCCTCCGTTCAAGTTCGACCATTTTACGCGTCCGCGCCGAGCGCAGCATTTGCTGCTGCAGGTAGGGCGTCAGGGCAGTTATGATTAAGAATAACCAGAAAATCTGTGAGAACATTTCCATTTAAAAATACCTCCTTGCCGGTTATCTATCCAGGGGGCGGTTTTGCAGACACCCGAAAGAAAATGTCAAAAACCCTGCCACCGTGGCAGCTGATCGCTCAGCAGTAATCGCGCCAGCATTCCCAGAAGGGATCGGCGCGATAGATTCTCTTGGGGCGCATGATTAAGATTAACAGCAGGCCGAGGAAGAAGCCCCCGATATGGGCCCACCAGGCGACGCCGCTTATATCCATAAACACGTAGACAAACTGGAGCAGGATCCAGTAGCCAAGATAGATTGGCACGGGCAGCCAGAAGAAAAAGAAAAAAAAGGGCGGAATGATAGTTAATACGCGGGCCCTGGGAAACAGGATCAGGTATGCGCCAAGAATTCCCGAAACGGCGCCCGAAGCGCCGACCATCGGGATGGTGCTGTCAGGCATTGCTATCCCCTGCATGAGGGCGGCGGCAATACCTGCCGCCAGGTAGAGCAGCATAAAGCGCCTGAACCCGAGCCTGCCCTCGACAGCAGGGCCGAAAACCCAGAGAAACCAGACATTGCTCAACACGTGGGCGAAAGAACCGTGCACAAACATACTGCTGAAAATGGTCCAAAACTGCCCGGCAGGATTCTGGAAAAATTGATCGGGGACAAAGCCGAAAGTATAGAAGATAACCGAAAAGGCATCAACTCCGAGTGAAAACTGGTAAAAAAAGACCAGGCCATTTAAGACAATCAGGCCGATGGTGGCTATAGTTGCGCCGTGATAGGTTATTGTATCGCGCAGTGGAAACATTTGCCAAGTATCCTGCCTCTCCGCCGGTTAGGATAACCCGGATACGTAATATTATAACATAATTAGCATGTAGCTAAGGGCATTGATCTGATAACCGGCTTACGGGATAAGCAGAATGTTTGATTTCTATCTTCTATGATCACTTTTTATATTTTCCTGCGAAAGGAATAAATAAAGAGATATTGAATCTTATAGATTGGTATAACCTATAAGAACTTTTAATAAAACATGGTGCCGCGGCAATTGCAAACCATGCAGGTTTTTGTAGCGGATGGAGCGGGAGGCCTGGGAGCGGAAACGGTCCGTGATCTGGTTTTATCTTCCGCGGCTAACGAGATTATGATCGCAATTGCCTTTCCCTGCAGACCGGGTTATCAACAAACTGCCCTGCCAACCTCGCCTTCGCTTCTTGTGAAGGCGATTGCCTGCAGTGATATAATGGAGGCATGTTTGTGCAGACTATCAGTGACATAGCGCTTCTATTCGGGCTGGGGTTGATCGGTTGGTTTCTGTTGAACCGGTTACGGATGCCCGCTTCAGAGTTGATTGGCCCCGTGATAATCATCGGGGCTCTGCGCGCCATGCAGGTTAACCTGCCCACTTCGCCCGATTTTCTTTTTCCTGCGGCGCAGATAGTAATTGGTATCTTTGTGGGCTCGATGCTGAACAGGGACGCGGTACGCGAGTTAAAACCGATGGCTGTTTCGGCCGTGGTGATCATTGCCTGGGCCCTCTCCGTGGTCTTCGTGGCCGGATTCTTCTTAGCCCGCTTTTCGGCACTGGACCTTTACACGGCGATGCTTTCGGCAAGTATGGGCGGGTTGCCCGAGATAACGGTGATTGCCCTCGCCTCAGGAGCTGAAGTAACGGTAATCATGGTTATGCAGATGATCAGGATGCTGGGTACCGTGCTCCTCTTCCCCTTGCTTCTGAAATGGCTGGAGAGGCGCGAAAACAGCAGCGCGGGCATAGCGGCTTTAAAACCGGGAAGCGGCGGCGGAGCAGCGGAGCCGGAGGCAACACCGCCGGGCAGTCCGCTGAAATTAACATTTAACCGGGCTAAACTGCACAAGCTGGGCTTCGCTTTTAAAGATTCGTGGCTGAGAGTACTTGTAACACTGGCCGTGGCATCGACAGGCGGCCTGCTGCTGGATGCCCTGGGTGTCCCCGCCGGGCTGCTGGTCGGTTCGACCATCTTTGTAGCCGCAGTATCAGTTGCCGGGCTGCCCGTCAGCAGGCTGTCTCCGCGCCTGCTCGACCTGCTGCTGGTCTTTATCGGCATTACAGTTGCCGATAATATCTCGATGGAAACGCTTACCACCATGGTCGACCCTGATTTTCTTATACCGATTTTAGCTGCAACGGCGGCCATGTTTGCCACATCTTTCGGTGTTGCCTGGATTATCTACCGCTTAACCGGCTGGGATTTCCCGACCAGTTTTCTTGCTGCAGCTCCTGGCGGCTTTACGGTAATGACCGCCCTGGCCATCAAGCACGATCGCGATCCATTTAAGGTATCGATGCTGCACCTCTGCCGCCTGCTGTCGATAAACCTGTTTATCCCATTTGTATTTATGTTTATGATGAGATCTTAATCGCGGGGGAAGGACGCCTGCCGCCTTCCCGGTCGCTGCCGGCCATGATTCGGCATTTCCTGTTGATTTCAGTATCCCCCTTTTACACTTGGAATCTGGACTACTTTTAGATAAAGGCCCAGTTGGCGGATGGCGTGAACAAAGTTGTCGTATTCAACTGGTTTAACAATATAGCTGCTGCAGCCAAGAGTGTGGCAGCGTTCCACTTCCCTGGGGCTGTCTGTGGTAGTGATCATGATCACCGGCATTTTGCGCACTTCAGGGTTGGCCTTAATTTGAGCCAGCACTTCTATGCCGTTAATTCTGGGCAAGCGAATATCCAGCAGTAAAACATATGACCTGCCGGGTTCCCGGCAAAATGTTACATCTTTTTGAAAGAGGTAATCTATAGTTTCCTGTCCATCTTTAAAACGGATTACATCGTTTAGGATTCCTGCGCGGACCAGGTTTTTCTGAATCAGGCCGAAATGCCCGTCGTCGTCTTCGGCTATCAGCAAAATTACGTCGCTATTCATGTAACTCCCCTTTCTGATTTAAACTGCACTACGACTTGGCCGCAGGCAGGGCGATATAGAAGCTGCTGCCCGAGTGCAGTTCCGATTCGGCCCACACTGAGCCGCCGAGCCTTCCCAGAACCTGCCGGACAATGGTCAGACCCAGGCCGTCGCCATCCCGCTTCGAAGTTTCCAGGCGCTCAAAGACTTCAAATATTTTTTCCAGGTAAGCCGAGTCAACCCCTATGCCGTTATCTTCCACGCAATAGATGGCCTGCTCCCCCTCGACAAAGCCGCTGATTCTGATTATGCCCCGCCTATCGGGATCGAGAAATTTAACAGCATTGCCGAGAACATTTGAGAAAACCTGGCTTACCTGCACGGCATCTCCCCGGCATGGCGGCAAATCGCTTATAAACAAATCTATTTCAGCCTCCTGAACCTGAAACTCCAATGACTCGGCCAGTTTGCCAATTAGCTCATTCATATCAAGTTTTTCAATGATCAGTGCTGCCCGCCCCGACCGCGATAGTTTCAGCAACCCTTTAAGCAGGGCATCCATTTGAACTGCACTGCTCCGGACATAATGCAGGGCAGAGGACATTTCGCTGACCGGGTGAAGGGCGGCGGTCCGGAGCTGCCTCGATTCGCTGTTATCCGCTTCATCCAGCGTTCGGTTGAGTTCACTTAAAGAGTATTCCAGCTCACGGGCGTATCCGTCAATATTTACCAGTGGGGTGCGCAGATCATGCGAAGCGATGTCAACCAGCTGTTCCAATTCCCGGTTCTTGGCCTGCAGCTGCGTGTTCAGGGTAGCCAGTTTTTCTTCGGCAGCCTGGCGTTCGCTAATTTCCTGCCTTAAACCAGAAATCATGTGCTGCATTTGATCAGCCATATATTTAAATGATTCGGTCAGGACGTTTATCTCTTTGATCCTGCTGGGGTGATTAACAACCATATCCCACCTGTTTTTGGAGAGGGCTTCGGCAGAGTCGTTAAGCAGTGCGATGGGGCTTAGTATTCTTCTGGTAATCACGATGCTGACCGTAACTATCGCCAGGAGGGTGACAATAATCAGGGACGCTGTCATCATCCGGTTGGCGTTTACCTGGGCCATAAAATCAGTTTCAGGGATCACTGTAACGACCAGCCAGTCCAGGCCGTAAGGATCCTGAAAAGGGGCTGCCTGGGACAGCTGACGCTGCCCCTCCAGGTTAAATTCAAACTGCCTGGCCTCGTTTATAGCCGGCAGATCGCCCAACTGTTCGGCCAGGGCTGCAGCAGCCCCGCGGGTAAGCGGGTCGTTAGAGGACTCTGCGGGGATCCGATGCTGGGGGACAACACCTGACTCGGCGCTGAAAACTTTTTCCCCTGTCGATGTAGCAATCAGCAGGCCGGAGCGCTCAATTATAAAGCTCTGACCGGTCAGACCGACATCGAGGGTTGATAAAAAATCGCTGAGGTGTGAAAGAAATATGTTGGAAGCAATTACACCGAGCAGCTCCTGTTCAGAATTATAGACCGGCCGGCTGACTGACAGTGCCATATCCTGGCCCGTAAACAAGATATATGCATCGCTCCACACTGTAGTCTCGTAGTCAACGGCATCGATATACCAGGACCTGTCCCGACCGTCAAAATCTTCCCTTTTTTCAATAAGCCTGGCCCGATTGCCCAGCTCATCGACGGCATACTTATGAAAAGGGCCGCTTTTAAAATTTTCGGTGGCTATAACATAAAGATGACCGTCGGCCCCCTCGCGGCCGGCATTGGCCAGGCCACCGTCAGTATTGCTGAAATTAATACTGGTAATTGTATCGAATAACCTGACCTGCTCCCAAAAGCGCCGCTCAAGCGCCATCTGGTTCCCGGCATCTAAAGCTTCCCTGCGGATTGCATCGGCATTGTTCTCGTTTATACGGTGCGGGATATCGATCAATACCTGCAGATGCTCTTCAATGCGCAGGTTTATTTCGCTGCCCAGCTGGTAGGCAACGTCGTTGACCGCTTTCTGGCTGTTATGATAAGAGATATAACCGACCAGGACTCCAGCGGCGACGGTTAAGATTACAAAAGGAATTAGCAGGACCGTCAGGAGTGAGATTTTATTAAACCAATTGTTAATAATTGATTGCCGCATCAGGTTCCTCATCGCTGTCAGATATATTTATTGTGCAAACTGATTTCGTCAACAACTGAATTTTTCGTCCATTTTTTATACCGACTGCACATAACAAAGAAAGGGGGTTTCCCGGTTATGGAATTGCCCCCTTCTTTCAGCTGCCAAGTTCTTGCTTGTTATACATAATCAGCGCCATTTATGCTTTGTTAATGCGGATAGCGCAGACCTTTGTTTCAGGGGTTTTAGCCACCGGGTCTAAAGCCGCACTGGTCAGCAGGTTGGTCGGGCACTCGGCAAAGTGGAAGCTCAGCGAAGCCACGCCTTCCTGGCTGCGGCGGGTGATCTTCGCTTTAACCTGCAGCTTGCCGCGCCGTGAATTAACTTCAACCAGGTCGCCGTCGGCAACGCCCAGTTTTTCAGCGTCGGCGGGGTTAATCATGATATGTTCACCGCCACTCAGTTCGTCCAGCCCCTCCGAGTAACGGGTCATGGTGCTGTGGAACTGGTAGAGGTTACGCTCTGTAGTAAGAATCAGCGGAAAATCAAAATCACAGCAATCTTCCGAAGGCCGGTATTTTATCGGCATCAGTTTTCCTTTGCCCGAGGGGGTGTTGAACTTCTCGGTGTGGAGGATCGGTGTTCCCGGATGATCTTCCGTGGGGCAGGGCCACTGCAGACCGCCTTCTTCAAGTCGTTCATAGGTGATTCCAGCATAGCTGGGAGTTAAAGAGGTAATCTCTTTAAAGATCTCCGCTGCGCTGTTGTAGGCAAAGCCTTCCGCTCCCATTTCGTTGGCAATGGCGCTGACAATCCACCAATCGGGCTTGGCATCGCCCACCGGGTCGAGAACCTTGCGTACACGCTGGACGCGTCGCTCGGTATTGACCGCTGTGCCGTTCTTCTCGGCAAATGATGCTGCCGGCAGGACCACATCGGCCAGGGCGGCGGTTTCATTCAGGAAGATGTCCTGGACTACAAAGAATTCCAGTTTTTTCATCGCTTCCAGGGAGTGCGCGGCATTGGCCTCGGTAAGCACCGGGTTTTCACCAATCAGGTAGATCGCCTTGATTTCGCCGCGGTGGGCAGCATCGAATATCTCGGTATGGGTTAAGCCCGGCTCTCCGCTCAGGGATGCCCCCCAGGCCTTTTCGAACTTCTGGCGGGCTGCTTCATCTGTCACCTTCTGGTAACCGGTAAAAACGTTCGGCAGCGAACCCATGTCACAGGCGCCCTGGACATTGTTCTGACCGCGCAGGGGGTTAACCCCGCCGGAGGTACGGCCCAGGTTCCCCGTTATCAATGCCAGGTTGCTGATCGCAATGACATTGTCGGTGCCGTGTGAATGCTGTGTAATACCCATGCAGTAGAGGATCGACGACGGGTTGTTTTCGGCATACATCCTGGCCGCATTAACGATATCTTCCCCGGGCAATCCTGTAATGTCGCTGACAAACTGAAGAGTATATTCTTCCAGGGACTGCTTGAACTGATCTAAGTTCTCGCAACGTTCTTCGATATACTGCTGATCATGAAGCCCTTCTTCTAAAATTATCCGGGCCATACCCATCAGCAGGGCCACGTCGCTGCCCGGTTTAAGGGGCAGGAACAGGTCGGCAAAGCGGGCCAGGGGCACTTCCTGGGGATTGGCTACAATCAGCTTTGCTCCCTGGCGGACAGCCTTCTTAACCTGGTAACCGATAATCGGGTGGGCTTCGGTGGTGCTGGTTCCGATTGCCATGATGCAGGCGGCATCTCCTATTTCGGCGATTGAGTTAGTCATCGCTCCGCTGCCCAGGGTTGTGGCCAGACCGGCCACTGTGGGAGCGTGTCAGAGACGGGCGCAGTGATCGATGTTATTAGTGCCCATCACTGCACGGGTAAACTTTTGCATCACGTAGTTATCTTCAACGGTACATTTTGCCGAAGCAATGGTGGCAAACTGTTCGCCTTTATACTGCCCCAGTTTATCACCAATCAAGGCCAGCGCTTCTTCCCAGCTCGCTTCAACCAGATCGCCGTCTTTGCGGATCAGCGGGGTGGTCAGGCGGTCGGGCGAATTTACAAAACCGAGCCCGAAGCGGCCCTTGACGCACAGGCTGCCGTTATTGGCCGGACTGTCGGGATCTGCTACCGAGCTGACGACTTTTCCGCCCCTTGCACCGACTGTAATGCCGCAGCCGCAGCCGCAGAAGGGGCAAACTGTATCGACTTCATAGGTGGGCTCAACAGCATGGCGGGGAACAAGCGCCCCGACCGGACAACGGGTCACACACTCACCACAGGTCACACAGGTCGATTCAGCAATCGGCTTATCACCAAGCACGCCGATCTTGGTTTCAATCCCGCGGAAGGTAAAATCAATACATTCATCACCCTGGATTTCTTCGCAGGTGCGTACACAAATGCCGCAGAGCACGCACTTGTTGAGGTCGCGCAGGTAGTACGGGTTGGAATCATCCAGGGGCGAAGCCAGTTCAGGCGCCCGCATGGCGTTGATCCGATTTTCATCGATCCCGACATAACGGGTCAGTTCCTGCAGCTGGCACTTACTGTTCTTGGCGCAGTTCTGACAATCGTAATCGTGGTTTAAAACCAGTAGTTCCATATTGACCTTGCGGATTTGATCGAGCTCTTCGTTTGAAGTAGTCACGACCATGCCTTCTTCTACAGGGGTCATGCATGAAACCGTGGGGCGCCGCCCCTCAATTTCTACCAGGCAGACCCGGCAAATCCCCACTGATGTTAGCTCCTTGTGATCACAGAGGTGGGGAATGTAGATGTCGTTGGCCAGGGCTGCCCTTAAAATGGTTGTGCCCGGAGCGGCTTTAACCTCTACGCCGTCAATGTTTAGAGTAATTAGCTCTGACATTTGCAACCCTCCTCACATGTTTCTGGTTCTTCTTCAGGCAACCCTTCGGAAACCACCTGCACGGCGCTGACCTTTGCCGGACAGGCATCGAAACAGGCGGCACACTGGGTACATTTTTCCTGATCTATCACGTGGGGTTCTTTCTTTTCCCCGCTTATTGCATCAACCGGGCAGACCTTGCTGCAGCGCCGGCAGCCGATGCATTTTTCTGCATCGATATAGTACTGCAGGAGAGGCTTACAGACCAGCGCCGGACAGCGTTTTTCAATGACATGGGCTTCATATTCGTCACGGAAATAGCGCAGGGTGGTAAGAATAGGGTTTGGCGCTGTCTGTCCCAGTCCGCACATTGACCCTTTCTTAACTGCAACAGCCAGCTCTTCGAGCAGGTCAATATCTTCCAGGGTGCCTTTTCCCTCGGTGATATCTTCAAGGATATCGTACATCTGGGTTGTCCCGAGGCGGCAGGGGATACACTGGCCGCATGATTCTTTTTTGGTAAAGTTAAGGAAGTAGCGGGCCATGTCGACCATGCAGGTATCTTCATCAACTACTACCAAACCACCGGAACCCATCATCGCTCCTGCTGCAGTCAGGGAATCGAAATCGATCGGCAAATCAAGGTGCTCATCGGGAATACAACCTCCTGAAGGCCCGCCAATCTGGGCGGCCTTGAACTTTTTGCCGTAGCGGATACCGCCGCCGATATCGAATACAACTTCCCGGATCGTGATACCCATGGGCACTTCGACCAACCCGGTATTATTTACTTTTCCGGTCAGGGCGAAAACTTTTGTCCCCTTGCTGCCTTCGGTTCCGACCGAAGCAAACTCCTCTGCCCCGCTGCGCAGAATCAGCGGCACATTGGCCAGGGTTTCAACATTGTTGATAATGGTCGGTTTGCCCCAGAGCCCTTCAACAGCAGGAAACGGGGGGCGGTGGCGGGGTACGCCGCGCCGGCCTTCAATTGAAGCGAGCAGGGCTGTCTCTTCTCCGCAGACAAAAGCGCCGGCACCTTCCTTGATCTTGATTCTGAAGTTTAAGCCCAGGCCTAAAATATTTTCGCCGAGCATACCGTATTTTTCAGCGGCATCAATGGCATTTTGCAGGCGTTTAATGGCCAGGGGGTATTCGGAGCGCACGTAAACGTAACCTTCATCAGCATTAATGGCCTGCCCGCAGATCAGCATGCCTTCTACAACAGCATGCGGGTCCCCTTCCAGGATACTGCGGTCCATAAAGGCCCCCGGGTCTCCCTCGTCAGCATTGCAGACTACATACTTTTTACTGCCGGGACTATTGTGGCCAAACTGCCATTTCATCCCGGTCGGGAAACCTGCTCCGCCCCGTCCGCGCAGGCCTGAGCTTTTAACTTCGTCCACCACTTCCATCGGTTCCATCTGGAGGGCTTTCTTCAGGCCAATGTAGCCGCCGCGTATAATGTATTCATCAATATTTTCGGGGTCGACAACTCCGCAGTTACGAAGGGCTAAACGTTTTTGCTTGCTGTAAAACATAATTTTATCGTGGTTGATCACTGTCTCTTCGGTAACCGGGTCTTTGTAGAGCAGGCGTTCAACCATGTTGCCCTTGACCAGGCCTTCTTCTACAATTTCCGGAACATCTTCAGGTGTAACCTCGCAGTAAAAGATATCTTCGGGGTAGACGATGAAGATCGGTCCTTTTTCACAGAAGCCGTGGCAACCGGACATGATAATGCGTATTTTATCTTCCAGACCGTGCTTCGCGAGCTCTTCGCGCAATGCATTTTCAATATCGAGCGCTCCCGATGAAATACAGCCCGTTCCGGCACAAATCAGGATATGTTTTTCATACACGTTGGTCTTCTCTCCTTTCGGCAAACTTAACTTAAGCTAGTGTTCCCGGAAAGCGGAACTGTGCGAATATTTTTCCACAATAGCTTCGCGGGCTTTTTTGCAGGATTCGCTCTCGTGACAAATCGGACCTTCGAGGCAGCACTCTACAAATACATCACAAGGCTTTTCTTTGCTATTGAAACATTTTTCACAGCAGGGGTCGATAAATTTTTCCATTTAACTCTGCCCCCCTTCCGCTTCTTGACCAAAGTTTTCGATAATCTTTTTGGTTTTATCCGGATCAAGTTTACCGAAGGTCTTTTCATCAATAGTCATCACCGGAGCCAGACCGCAGGCCCCGATACAGGCTACTTCTTCGTAGGTAAACTTCATATCTTCGGTTGTTTCTCCCACCCCGACCTTTAGAACATCTTTTACCCTATCGGCAACTTTGCCGGCCCCGCGCACATGGCAGGCTGTCCCGCAGCACAGGCGAATAATGTGATCGCCCCGGGGATGGAGGTGGAAACGGGCATAAAAAGTGGCTACACCGAAAACTTTTGCTTCCGGGAGCCGCACAAAACGGGCTACTTCCCGCATCGCTTCATCAGGCAGATAGCCGAGTTCTTCCTGCACATCCTGCAGGACAGGGATCAACTCGTTTTTTTCGCCTTTATATGAAGCAAAAACAGAATTTAATTGTTCTTCCATGAAATCACTCCCTTTACCGCTTATTCTTTGTTTTGCATTCCAGCAGTTTGCTGTGTTTTTGATAAAAAAGCCTGATCCTCCTTGCCCCTCTTTGTAGACATAAACAGACCTAACCTTTATTCTCTTTCTGTCCAGGTTAATCCTGCCCCAATCGGGCAAATTTAACCCTCAAATCAATAGACGCAATAGACTGTCTTGCCAGTATAGATTGACGATTTGACCGCAAGCGCCATAATTACGGCCATGCTTCAGTTAGTGCATTTCTCCCGGCGGTTTCAACCCCGTGATTTTTCTGATAATATATAGTTAAAATGCGTTTGCTCAGCCCACTTGTTTTCTTTAAAGCGGTTCAGTTTGCGCCGGCATTTGACGTGTGGCGGAGCAGTTTTTAATGGCCGGTGAAACAAAGGCCGGAGCAGGCCGGCCCGCATGGACGCGGGCCGCCGGGACCTGAGCCACG
>SKOR01000049.1 GCA_007119965.1 Syntrophomonadaceae bacterium | reverse complement strand
TGGGAGCGCCTTCTTCCCAAAACCACCAGGGGGTTAAAAAACTACCTCTCTTCAGGGCTGATTAAAGGAATCGGCCCTGTAACAGCTGATAAGATAGTCGATTATTTTGGTTTGGATACCTTAGATATTATGGAAAATGAGCCGCACCGCCTCCAGGAAGTTGAAAGCATCGGGGCAAAAAAGGCGGCCGGGATATTAAGAAGCTACAGGCAGTACAAAGATGTGCAAAATGTGCTTGTTTTCCTCCAGGGTTACGGTGTCGGTGTCGGGCAGGCGATGCGCCTCTACCGCCGCTACGGCAGCGATACGATCAACCAGGTCCGGGAAAACCCCTACCGGATGGCGGAAGATATTTTCGGTATCGGGTTTAAAACGGCTGACAAAATTGCCCGTCAGCTGGGCCTTCCTGAAGATGCTCCCGAACGGGTCCAGGCTTCAATTACCTATACCCTCAGCAGGGCTTCCGAGCAGGGGCACGTCTACCTGCCGCGCGAGGTTCTATTTGAGCGGATCAGGGAACTGCTTGATGTTTCAGGTGAAGTGTTCGGAGAATCTTTTTTTGAGAGGCAGCTTCGTCTCATGGTCGAACAAAAGCGCCTCTTTTGCGAAGAGCAGGAGTCCGGCGAAGCTGTGTACTATGCCCCGTTTTATCATGCTGAAAAGGGTGCCGCCCGGTTGGTCCTGCAGTTAAGCAAATTGGCCAAACCGTATGCTCAGTTGGAAATTAAAAATGTGCTCGGCAGGGTAAGGAACGATTGCTCTCATTTGAGTGAAGAACAGCTGGGGGTCCTGGAGTATGCCCTGCACAACGGTATCCTGGTTGTTACCGGGGGCCCGGGGACAGGGAAAACGACAACTATCAAAGCCCTGCTTACAACTTTTCAGCTGATGAAACAAAAAGTGCTGCTCGCCGCCCCAACCGGACGGGCGGCTAAACGGGTGACCGAGGCAACAGGGCAGGAAGCCTTTACGATTCACCGTCTGCTCGAATACAGTTTTACCGAAGGGGAAGGTTTTCGCTTTCAGCGCAATGAAGATAACCCGGTTGATGCCCGGGTTGTAATCATCGACGAAGCATCCATGGTCGACCTGATGCTGATGTACAACCTGCTCAAGGCCCTGCCATCAGGCTGCCGCCTGGTGATGGTCGGGGATGTTGATCAGCTCCCCGCAGTGGGGGCCGGGAATGTGCTTAAAGATATGATCAATGCCGGCAATATACCCTGTTTCCGCCTTAACTACATCTTTCGTCAGGCTCGCGAAAGCATGATTGTTGTCAATGCCCACCGCGTAAATCAGGGTGATATGCCCTACCTGAATGTAAAGCGCAAGGATTTCTTTTTTATGCATGAAGAGGATCCCGAGCAGGCCGCCCAGTTGATAGTTCAGCTTTGTCGCGAACGCCTGCCTAACTACGGTCCCTTCGACCCGCTGCTTGATCTTCAGGTCCTGACCCCAATGCGTAAAACAGCTGCCGGTGTGGAACGCCTGAACCTGCTTTTGCAGCAGGCCCTTAACCCGTCGTCCCGCGATAAAGTGGAAGCCTCCGGCAAAGGGACAATTTTCCGCCTTGGTGACAAGGTAATGCAAATTCGCAATAACTATCAAAAAGAAGTATTTAACGGCGATATCGGTTTGATTACAGCAATCGACAGGGAAGAGACTGAACTTGTCGTTACTTTTCGAGACCTGCTCCAACCCCGCCCCGTTATCTATGATTTTTCCGAACTTGATGAACTGGTATTATCATATGCCGTTTCAGTCCACAAAAGCCAGGGCAGTGAATACCCGGTAATTATTATGCCTGTACTTACGCAGCACTACATGCTGCTGCAGCGCAACCTCCTGTATACCGGGATCACCCGCGCCCGCAAACTGGCTGTCCTCGTTGGCAGTAAAAAAGCCCTGGCCATTGCTGTCCGTAACAACAAGGCTGAAGAGCGCTATACCTTTCTGGACGGACGCCTGCGATCAGGGGACTCTGACAGTTGAGCGCAGGAAGCGGCGTTAACCTGGGCGCTCCTAAAACCCCGCCCCGCTGGCTCGATTCTTTTATGCAGATCATTTTTCCCGAGCGCTGCCTGTTCTGCCGGGCGGTTTTACCGTCATGCGAAGGGCGGCCGGTCTGTTGTTCATGCGGAACAGGTTTTACGCCTGCTGGCAGCATCTGCCCGTCCTGTGAAAGCCTGATCCCACCCGGGGAGGGTCCCTGCTCCTGCTGCCCTGCGCTGCCCTACCTGCAGTCACTTTTTGCTCTTTCTTTTTATGAAGGGCAGTGGCGGTTTTTGCTGCAAAACTTAAAATACCATGGGCGGCGTTCCCTGGCCCGTCCGCTGGGCCGGTGGCTGGGTTTGGAAATAAGCGAAAGACACTTTTGCCGGCCGGACCTGGTTGTCCCGGTTCCCCTGTACAGGAGCCGGGAAAAAGAACGCGGTTTTAATCAAAGTAGCCTGATTGCCCTTTATACGGCCAGGGTTTTAGAAATACAATGCCTGCCGGTCCTTTTTAAAACTATTGATACAGCATCCCAGGCCACACTTTCCCGCACAGAGCGGTTCGAAAATATCCGCAGTGCTTTTAGCAGCAGCACTGTGTTCCCGCCGGGCACCGTGATCCTGTTGATTGACGATATTTACTCTACCGGTTCAACCCTGAAAGAGGCTGCTAAAGCCCTGCACAAAAGTGGTGCAGAAGTACATGCGGCCGTGATTGCCTATAATCCACTGATTAAGTAAATTATTCAGGAAGGAATTTGTTATGGACTGGGGAATAGTATTTATAGTATCATTGTTTCTATATTAAACTGCAGGAGGTAGTGAACATGAATATAAACGTGCGCGGTAAAAATATTGAAGCCACTCCGGCCCTGGTTGATTATGCCCAGAAGAAGCTCGGCAAACTCGATAAGCATTTTGACCAGGCGACAGATGTCCAGGTTGTCCTCAGTGTAATCCGGGAAGAACATATTGTTGAAGTAACCCTGAACCTGAATGGTTTGATTTTGCGCGGCGAAGAATCAACAGGCGACATGTACGCTTCGATAGACATGGTGGTCGATAAACTGGAGCGCCAGGTTAAAAAATATAAGACCCGCATGAACAAATCGCTCCGTCATAGGGGAATGCGTACGATTAGTGAGAAGCATGCGGCGAAAGAAGCTGAAGAGCGTTTAGAAGACGATTCCCCGCAGGTTGTCAGAACCAAGCGGTTTACGCTTAAGCCGATGAGTGTCGAGGAAGCTATACTCCAGATGGATCTGCTGGGGCACAGTTTTTTCGTCTTCACTCATGATGAGACAGATGGCGTCAGTGTTGTTTACAAGCGCAAAGATGGAAATTACGGGCTTATTGAGCCGGAATAAAGGATCCTGTTTAATACAAACACCTGCCTGCAGCGCGGAAGAGGTCTGTCCTGATGAATGATGGGGTAAGCGCCGTAATCTTTGAAGGTTCGCAACCAAAAAGCAGCGTGGAAGAGGCCATGATCCGGGTTCGCCAGGCTGCCCTTTTGGATAATCTTGAAAAAATGGGCCATGTGCCTGCATTAGATCAGATATACTTGTTTACCAACCGTCCGGAACTGACTGAGCCTGCTTCCCGCCTCGGGGCAAAGGTCTATCTTAACTCCATTGCGCCTGAAAAATTCCACTATGGAAAAGCTCTGCAGGCTGCTGTCCGTGACCACGGGCTGACAAGGGTTTTCTGCCTTAACGGAGCAGGCTCCCCCCTGATCACAATTGAAGAGCTGGATATGATCTGCCAAAAGCTGCTCAACCGGGAAAAATTTGTTTATACCAACAATACGCAGTCTGTCGATATCGCTGCCTTTACAGTGCCCCCGGATCTGGACAGCGTAGAGCTGCCGGCCATGGATAACAGCCTGGCCCTGACTTTACGCGATCAACTCCGCCTTGAAATGGAGTTGATGCCGCATTCCCTCGGCCTTTTATTTGACATTGACACCCCCAGCGACCTGCTTGTTTTAGGGGCAGGCCCCTTTGCCGGACCGCGGACGAGGGAAGCGATCGAGAGCCTGGAGCTGGATTACAGTACCCTGGAAAAAGCCAAGGCGATTCTGAGCGATGAATACGAAGATGTTGCCCTTATTGGCCGGGTTGGGGCGCCTATTATCGGGCGGCTTAACGCTATCCTTAAACTGCGTCTGCGTGTTTTTTCTGAAGAGCGCGGTATGAAATCCCTCGGCCGTATTGAAGCAAACGAAGTTGTTTCCCTGCTCGCCCTGCTTATTGACCATGCCGGACTTGACAATTTTTTCAGCTACCTGGCCAGGGTAGCACGCTGCGCTTTTATCGACAGCCGGGTCTTAATCCACCACTACAGGCTTGACCCTTCAGATCGGGACCGCTTTTTGTCCGATCTTGGACTATGGGAAGAAATAAAAGATCCCTGGCTGAGAAACTTTACAAAGGCGGCGGTAAGCTGCCCCATACCGGTTGTCCTGGGCGGCCACTCCCTGGTATCGGGAAGCCTGTGGGCGCTGTGCAGTGAACTTGATCCCGGCAGCCCGAAAACAAGATCCTGCTTTTAAAGCATGATGGCCGCGGTTGAATTATCACCGTCAGGTATGAGACAATATAGCTTAAGAGGATACCTTAAATATAAATATGCTAAAATGTTAATCAGGCGTACTGCTTTTCTGCCGGTTTTCTCCGTTACCAGTGAGCGGTAAACACAGGACCCGGCGGCTATTGTCCAAATGCCACGGTCTGCGGGCGGGAAAGCTGAAAACCGGCAATACAGCGGCGGGACATTTGTTTTACTGGTGCTTGATTGTAATCCGGATTTGTGGCTGCAAGAGGAAGAAAGGAGCTATTCGATGGTCTCATTTATCCAAAAGCTATTCGGCGATCAAAATGAAAAAGAAGTGCGCCGTTTGCAAAATATAGTTGACAGGGTGAACAGTCTGGAATCCTGGGCGGCCGAACTTCCCGACCGGCAGTTTCCGGCTCAGACCGAACGGTTTAAAGAGCGTCTGGAGCAGGGCGAAAGCTTAGATGACATTCTGCCCGAGGCATTTGCCCTGGCCAGGGAAGCCGCCCTGCGGCAAACCGGGATGCGACCTTTCGATGTGCAGGTTATGGGGGCTCTTGTCCTGCACCAGGGGAGGATTGCAGAGATGAAAACAGGGGAAGGCAAAACCCTGGTGGCCACTATGCCAGCCTACCTCAATGCCCTGGCCGGTAAAGGCGTGCACATAGTAACCGTAAACGATTACCTGGCCCGCCGTGACCGCGATTGGATGGGCCCGGTTTTCGAGTTTTTAGGCCTGAATGTCGGCCTGGTTGTCCAGGGGCTTGAACCGGCGCAGCGCCGGGAAGAATACGGCCGGGATATTACTTATGCCACGAACAATGAGCTTGGTTTCGATTATCTGCGCGATAACATGGTTATCTATAAGTCTGATCTGGTCCAGCGGGAAAAGCATTACGCAATTATCGATGAGGTGGACAGTATTTTAATCGATGAAGCGCGTACGCCGCTGATTATCAGCAGCAGGGTCGAGACGAAGGAAGAATACGGCCGCTGGAAAAATGAAGTTGAGCACCTGATCCGCAAGCAGGGTAAACTGATTAATGAGCTGCTTAACAGCGCACGTGAAGATCTTGACTCTGGTCAGCGTGAAGAAGCCGGGGAAAAACTGCTGCTGGTCCGCCGCGGCGCACCCAAACATAAAAAGCTGCTCAAGATTATCAAAGAACCCGGCGTGGAAAAGCTGGTCGAGAGGACCAAGCAGCAATTAATGACAGAAAAGCGCCTGAACCAACTAGATGAAGAACTCTATTACATCATAGATGAAGCTACCAGGCTCGCTGACATTAAGGATAAAGGCTACCGCGAGCTTGAACGGATCAACCCCCAACTTTTACAGCTTTTAAGGTTGGATAAAGACAGTGCCGATGATGGTGATGAACTCGAGGAGCAGGAAGCTGATTCCGCCAGTGAACACCGCCACTACTTTGACCAGTTGATCAAGGCTTACTCCCTTTTCGAGAGGGATGTCGATTATGTGGTCCAGGATGGCAAGGTGGTTATAGTTGATGAATTTACAGGGCGCCTGATGTCCGGCCGCCGCTATTCTGATGGCCTGCACCAGGCGATTGAAGCTAAAGAAGGGGTTGAGGTCCAGGCCGGCAGCCGCACGGTTGCTTCAATAACTTTCCAGAATTATTTCCGGATGTATGATAAAATTTCCGGGATGACCGGAACGGCCCTGACCGAGGAAGACGAGTTCCGCAGTATTTACGGCATGGATGTTATCGCCATCCCCACCAATAAGCCTCTGATTCGTGAGGAAATGCCGGACCTGATCTATAAGACAGAACGGGCCAAGTTTAAAGCGGCTGTGGAAGAAATAATTGACTGTCAGCAGAGAGGGCAGCCTGTCCTGGTCGGTACTGTTTCCGTTGAGAAATCGGAAATGCTGAGCAAGGTGCTGAAAAGGCAGGAGATTCCCCATGAAGTGTTAAATGCAGTCAACCATGTCCGTGAAGCCTATATTATCGCCCAGGCCGGCAGTAAAGGGGCCGTTACAATCTCGACCAACATGGCGGGGCGCGGAACAGACATTATCCTTGGCGGCAACCCCGAGTACCTGATTAAGGAGGAGCTGGAAAAAGAGTTTGGTGTCCGGGAAGCAGAGCTTCCTGAAGAGGACAGGGAGCGCTGGGATAAACGCCGTTCCGAGTTGATCGATCAGGCGGTTGCAGATACCAAAAAGCAGCGTGAAGAAGTACTGGCTTCAGGCGGACTGCATGTACTGGGGACTGAACGGCACGAAAGCCGCAGGATTGACAACCAGCTGCGCGGCCGTTCGGGACGTCAGGGCGACCCGGGTTCCTCACAGTTTTTTGTTTCGCTTGAAGACGATCTGATGCGCCTTTTCGGTGGTGAAAATATTGCTTCCCTGATGGATCGCTTCGGCATTGAAGAGGACATGCCTATTGATCACGCGCTGGTCAGCAGGGGCATCGAAAATGCCCAGAAGAAGGTGGAATCGCGCAACTTTGAGATCCGCCGCAACCTGCTTGATTATGACGATGTCCTCAACAAGCAGAGAGAGGTAATTTACGGCCAGCGCCGCCGGGTCCTGGAAGGCGAGAACATGAAAGAGCCAATCCAGGGCATGATCGAGGAGGTCATCGATCGCCTTATTCATGAATATACAGCAGAAGTAGGCTTTCTTGATGATGAAAATGCCCGCGCTTTACTGGAAAGAGCAGAAAATGTCAGCGTACGCAGAGGTAAAATTACGCTGGCCGACTTGGTTGATCGAGAGGTCGATGATGTGCGTAATTTACTGCTTGAAGAAGCCCACGCTTTCTACCAGGAGCGTGAAGAAACGATTAAACCCGAGGTAATGCGCGAATTGGAAAGGGTCATTCTGCTGAAAACGGTTGACCGGCACTGGATGCACTTTATTGATGCCATGCACCAGCTGCGCCACGAGATTCATACCCAGGCCTATGCACAGAGAAACCCCCTGGTAGAGTACAAACGCCAAAGCTTTGATATGTTTGAAGACATGATCCAGCAGATCCAGGCTGATGTAGTGCGCGCGGTATACCAGGTGCGGGTTACCGCTGCACCCCAGCGAGAAACTGTGACAGCCGGAGCGACAGGCCTGAAGCCGCGTATAGCCGCCGTCGGAGGGGGCGCTGCCACCACCCCTGCCGGGGCAGGACAGGGCGGTGCTGAACAGGGTCAACGGGCAAAACCTGAGCCGGTGACGGTTGACAAGGTGGGCCGCAACGAACCCTGTCCCTGCGGCAGCGGTAAAAAACACAAAAAATGCTGCGGGTAGTAAATCATGTGGAAATTGAATATATAGAGGTTAAAACTTAAAGAAAGTTGGTGTTATTGTGCTAAAAGAATACAGGGAAGCACTGGCCATTGAACAACAAAGATTTGATGAAATGAGGGCTTCACTTTGAATATGATGTGAAGCTGAAACAGCTGCAGGAAGCTGAGGCAAAAACGGCTGATCCCCGTTTTTGGGAAGACAGTAACCGGACCCAGCAGTACCTGAAAAAACAGGGTGCCCTTCGTGAAAAGATCCGGCCCCTGCAGGAACTGGAAAAAATGATTGAAGAAGCAGGCATTTTTATAGAACTGGCTGGCGAAAACGAGCTCGATGAAGCGGAAGCTTTAAGCGAAATAGAGCCACTTCTGAAAAGCATAAAGGAACGGCTTGACAAGTTGGAGCTTGAGACGCTTCTAGGCGGCAACTATGACTTTTGTGATGCGATCATGTCACTGCACCCGGGTGCAGGCGGCCTGGAATCTCAGGATTGGGCTGAGATGCTGCTGCGGATGTACAACCGGTGGAGCGAGCAAAAAGGTTACCAGGTTGAGCTGGTGGACCTGATCCCCGATGATGAAGCCGGGATCAAAAGTGCCACAATTATTGTTCGCGGCCATGCTGCTTACGGGTACCTGCAGGCGGAAAAAGGAGTCCACCGCATGATCAGGATCTCTCCGTTCGATACATCAAAAAGACGCCATACCTCGTTTGCCTCTGTTGACGTGATCCCTGAGGTGGAAGAGGAAGATTTTGTTATTAACAACGACGATCTGAAGATTGATACGTTTCGCGCAAGCGGCGCGGGAGGCCAGCATGTCAATAAAACCGACTCTGCAGTACGTATAACCCACCTGCCCAGCGGGATAGTTGTCAGCTGCCAGAACGACCGTTCCCAGCACAGTAACCGCGAGCAGGCTATGCGCGTCCTGCAGGCCAGGCTTGCCGAGCTGCACAGGCAGGAACAGGCCGAAGAAATTAGTGCCGAACGCGGGCACCAGCGGGAAATAGCCTGGGGCAGCCAGATCCGGACGTATACTTTTCACCCCTTTACCCTGGTCAAAGACCACCGCACGGGTGTGGAAGTCGGCCAGGTGGATGCGGTAATGAACGGCCTGCTCGATCCTTTTATCGAAGCTTTTTTGAGATGGAAAGTACGCGGGAAGATTCCGCAGAAAAAATAGGAGCTAACATGAAGCTTAAAAAACCGCAGATCACAAAGGGTGATCTAAAAATTGTTTTCATAGACGCACTGGGTATCCTGGCCGGATCGGTAATCCTGGCGGCGGGAATGAATATGTTTATGGTGCCGAACATGCTGGCTCCCGGTGGCGTAAGCGGCATTTCTGTTTTTCTCTACCATATTTTAGGGATGCCGGTCGGCCTGACGATCATCGTTCTCAACATCCCGATTTTTATTGCCGGTTTTATAATCCTGGGCACACGGATTGTCATTCAAAGTCTGCTCGGCACCCTGCTGTTTTCGCTGGCCGTGGAAATAACTGCACCCCTGCTTCCTGCTGCTACAGATGATTTGCTGCTGGCAGCCGTTTACGGCGGCGTGGTTATGGGCGTGGGAGTCGGCCTGGTTTTCCGCTTTCGCAGTTCAACAGGTGGTAGCGCCCTGCTTTCACTGATCCTGGCGAAAACATCCGGGATCAGCCCCGGACAGGCCCTGTTTTGGAGCGACCTGGTTGTACTGGCCATGGCAGTTTTCGTTTTCGGAAGTGAGGCAGCCATGTACGCCGCTCTTTCCCTGTTTGTTTCGATTAAGGTAATTGATGCGATCCTTGAAGGGCTCGGTCTGGCTAAATCAGCTATTATCATAACCCGCTGCGGGGCCGAGATAAACGAAAAGCTGCTCTATGAACTGGGCCGCGGCGTGACCAAGATCCAGGGGCACGGCGGCTATACAGGTGAAGGGCGCGAGGTGCTGCTCTGCGTGGTTACCCGCCAACAAACAGCGCACCTGAAATCGATTATCTACGCAGTTGACCCCACTGCTTTTGTGATTATCGGTAATGCCACGGAGGTTCACGGGGAAGGCTTTAAGAAGATGCAGCAGCATTAAGCCTGCCGCATCTTTCCAAATAAATGAAATTGATTACCCTGTTTTGCAGGATCATCTAAATTATTGTCGAAACATTACATGAATCACATTATGTTAAGTATAAACAGGAAGGTCTGACTGCATGATCGAAGCAAAAAATTTGAGCATGAAATATGAAAAAGGCGGGCGCTACGCCCTGGAAAGTGCAAGTTTTTATATTGATCGAGGGGAATTTGTATTTTTTGTCGGATCAAGCGGTGCCGGTAAATCGACTCTTTTAAAGCTAATTATCAGGGAAATCAGGCCTACTGACGGTGTTTTGAAAATTTTCGGGCGGGATGTGGGGCGCTTGCCGCGGCATAGGCTGCCCTACCTGCGCCGCAATATCGGCATGGTTTTTCAGGATTTTCGCTTGATGGAGGAACGGTCTGTATATGACAATGTTGCTTTTGCCATGGTAGTAATCGGGGTTTCCCGCAGGGAAATCCGGAAACGGGTTCCCCATGTCCTGGGCCTGGTCGGGCTCCATGACAAGGCAAAAACAAGGGTTTGCGATTTGTCAGGCGGCGAGCAGCAGCGCGTCGGACTGGCCAGGGCGATTGCTAACCGTCCTGCAATGATCATTGCTGATGAACCGACGGGTAATCTTGATCCGGGAACAACACTCGATATTATGAACCTGCTGCGCAGTATTAATCTGCGCGGCACAACCGTACTCGTGGCCACCCATAACCGTGAAATAGTAGATCGTTTTAAAAAGCGTGTGCTTTACCTGGAAAACGGAAAATTGATCGGTGATGAGCAAAAGGGGATTTACGCCCATGTCCATTAGCAGCTTTTTTTATATAATCGTTGAAACTTTTAAAGGCCTCTACCGTAACCGGTGGATGTGCATTACATCAACAGGCGTTGTTGTAGTGACGCTTTTAATGCTCGGTGTGTTTATGCTTGTCAATCTTAACATCAGCCATATTACCGAAACGGTTAAAGAACAGGTCGAGATAGTAGTTTATATAGATGAAACGGCTGACCAGGAGATGCTTGACGAGCTGGGACAAAAACTTTCTGCGCACAGCGGCGTAGCGGGAATACGTTATGTATCAAGTGAAGAGCACATGAACCGCCTGCATCGCCAGTTGGGGGGTATGCTGGAAGGTTACGATGCAGAACTGGACAACCCGCTGCTTGCATCTTACGAAATCAGGACCGTAGTTCCCGAATCGGTTGCCGTCCTGGCCAGTGAATTTGAAACCTACCCCGGCGTCTCAACAGTATTCTACGGCCAGGGTTACGTGGAGAACCTTTTTGCTGTCACAGGCGTAGTCCAGATGGTCGGTCTGGCCCTGATGGCCGGGTTATCGATCACCGCCGTGTTCCTGATCTCACATACGATTAAGCTGACTGTTATGATGCGTAAAAGAGAAATCTCAATTATGAAGTATGTGGGGGCTACAAACTGGTTTATCCGCTGGCCGTTTGTCCTTGAAGGGCTCCTGATGGGTTTTGCCGGTGCAGTAATGCCCCTGGTGGCCCTATATTACCTTTACCAGTTTTCCTTGGAATGGGTCAGTGCAAACAACCTGGCTTTTCTAACCCTGCTGCCGGCCTGGGTGGTTACTGTTGAACTGGCCAGGTACCTGGTTCCCCTGGGGACAGGGCTTGGTGTGCTGGGCAGTGTTTTTTCGATGGGTCGTTTTCTGAGAGTATAGAGAGATAACTGTTTAATTTTCAGGGAGGAGAAAATTTATGTTAACCGGGAGAAACGTCTGGCTAATTGGTCTGCTCCTGCTCCTGTTTATTGCTTCTGTTCCTGTTCTGCCAGTATCGGCAATTACCACCGATGAAATTGAAGAAAGGCAGCAGGAACTCGAAGAAGTTGAGAAACGGCGGCGGGATGAAAAAAGTGCCCTTGAACAGCGTTTGAACCGTGAAGCAGCCCTGAAAGAAGAGCTTAAGCAGCTGGAGAGTCGCATACATGAGCTGCGCGCTGAGCAGGAAAGGTTGGGCGGGGAAATCGCCCTGGTCCAAGTAGAGATTGAGCAAGCCGAATCAGAATTGGCTGAGGCTGAAGAAGATCTGCTTTACCAGGAAGGTCTGCTAAAATTGCGCCTGCGGGCGATCCAGCAGCATGGTGTGGTTTCTTATATTGAAGTCCTCTTCGAATCAAGCAGTTTTCCAGATTTTTTAACCCGATTGCACAATTTAAGTATCATAGCATCAAATGACCTGCGCTTGATCGAAGAGATCCAGGAAGAAAGAGATGTGATCCAGGCCTGGAAGGATGAACTGGAGGAAAAGAAAGCGGAACTGGAAAGCATGCACCGCCAGGTTGCCTCCAATGAAGCTGAGCTGGAGAGGGCGGCAGGCGATCGGGTTATTCTCCTCGGCGAGCTTGAAGGTGAAATCGCCAGCAACCTGAAAGCCATTCAAGATCTCGAGGAAGAAGCCCAGGAGCTCGATTCACTGATCAAGCAATTGATTGCCGAAGCTGCCAGCCAGTTTTCAGGACTTGACGGGGAACTGCTCTGGCCGATAGAGCCGCCAACCTGGATTAGCTCAGGTTACGGTTGGCGCAGAGATCCTTTCAGTGGAGCCCAGGCCTGGCATGGGGGCATCGATCTCGCCCCTCATCACGGCGCAGCCAATTATATTTTAGCCGCGGCTGTCGGAGAAGTTATCTATTCCGGCTGGAATGGCGGTTACGGTAACTGCATCATGATTGACCACGGCGACGGCACGGTGACTCTGTATGCCCATATGAGCACACTGCTGGTTCAAAAAGGCGAGGTTGTAAGCAGGGGACAGCGGATTGCCCGGGCGGGAACAACCGGTTACAGCACAGGGGTTCACCTTCACTTCGAAGTCAGGGAATTTAACAAGCCGGCAGTACGCACCTACCCCCGGGGCGGGCCGGATCATCGTTATAACCCGATGGATTACTTTTAAAGCAAACTTGTTCAAGAGGCTAACTGTCCGGCCATCCCGCGATCACTGAGAGCGGGGTGGCCGGTTTCGTTTAAGGCAGGGAATACAGCGGAGGGGTTTTATGTTATTATATTGAACAGGCACAGCTTGAGGGCCTGATATAATGACATTACCGGTATGACAGGAGTTGACTGTTATGGAGACATCAAATAGAAAGAGTATCTTTATCGGCCTGCTTGTTTTTGCCATACTTCTGATCGGCACTAACCTGGCCAACTACTATTATCTTGGCGCCCAGGCCGATCCTGCGGTTGCTGAAGAAAGTCCGTCCACCGTAATTCGCTACGAACCATCGGGCAATGGCCAACCGGAACGGGAAGGCGCCGCTTTACTATGGGATACCGTAGATGCCATTAATGAAAATTATTTCTACCGCGTTGATAAAGAAGAGCTTATTGAGGGCGCTGTTCGGGGCATGATAGAACATATCGGAGACCCCCATGTCCGTTTTTATAATCCGGAAGACCTGGAGGAGTTCCTGTCAGAAACCAGGGGTACTTATGGAGGAATTGGCATCCGGGTTATCGAGGCAAACGAAAAAATTGTCGTTTTTGAAACATTCTCCGGTTCTCCCGCAGCAAGAAGCGGCATTAGCCCGGGGGATCGCATCCTGGAGGCCGACGGCCATGAACTGACAGGGGCAGGGCTGAGCCGCGCTGTTGAACTGCTGCGTGGACCCGGTGATACTAATGTTGACATCCTGATCCAAAGGCCCGGCGCAGATGAACCGATTGAACTTACTGTCGAGCGTGCCCAAATCCAGGTCTCTACAGTATTCAGTGAAATGCTCGAGGAAGGCCTCGGCTATGTTCGGATCAGCAGTTTTGACAGCAATACCGCGGATGAATTTAGTGAACAATTTAGCGAGATAGAACAAAGTGGTCTATCTGTAGGCCTGATATTAGATTTGCGCAATAACCCCGGCGGCCTTGTTGACCCTGCCGTAAAAATTGGCGAAATGCTTGTACCCGAAGGAGAAATCGTCAGGCTGGTCGGGCGCAACGGAGATGTAAGAAGAGTTTATAACTCAACTGCTGTTAAACGGCCTTACCCGATCGTGGTATTAATTAACGAGGATTCAGCCAGTGCCTCTGAACTGCTGGCCGGCGCCCTGCAGGACCGCGAGGCAGCAGCGCTGGTCGGTCAGAAAACCTACGGCAAGGCTTCGGTGCAGCAGATTGAATATCTCGAAGGCGGCAACGCCATCCTGCTCACTGTTGCAAAGTATTTTACACCGTCAGGGCACGATATCGATAAACATGGTATTAAACCTGATTTTGAAGTAGATATGCCGGAAATACTGCGTTACTACCGTTATTTCCACCCGGGCAGCCTCGAAGAAGGCGATTACGGTCCTGACGTGGAAATGCTGCAGTTGATGCTGGAGCAGCTGGGCCTGAGAGTGGAAGTTACCGGTTTCTTTGATCGCCAGACAGCTCTTGCCCTGAGAAACTTCCAGGATGGTGCAGGGTTGGAACTGACCGGTGAATTCGATGACAAAACCTGGGTTGAACTGCGCGACGCTCTTGATATTGCATCACGCGAAAATGATGAACAGCTTAACTTTGCGACGGAAGCGATCAGAAAAACAGGCTTAATGAATGTCACTGGAGGAATTAACTGATTGATGCAGCCATTCCTGGAAATAAGCCAGATTTTTCTGACCACTTTTTTGATCGCCCTGGTTATGCCAATATTTTGGATTGTCCTTTTTTTGGTCTACTTCCAGTACAGGCGGCTGGCAGCCACAGAAGAAAAACTTTTTGGCCGGATCATTAACAATGTTGGCCGTCAGATGCTATTGTCTGTTGCCCTGGGGGCTTTGGGCGGTTTTGCTGCGAGTGCCGCATTAATCTTTCTCGGCTTGTCACTGGAACAAATAGGCCTCTACTTTATCTGGCCGGTAGCCCTTCTATTGCTGCTGGTTAACCCCCGCTACCTCTGTTTTTCATATGCCGGGGGTATCGTTGCCGTGCTGGTTTTGTTCGCCCGCCATCTCCTGCTGCCCCTTTACCCTGTCCTGGAACAAAATTTCATTTTCGAGTCACTGCTCAGGATCCATATTCCCGCCCTGCTGGTATTAATCGGCTTGCTCCACCTGGTTGAAGCCCTGCTGATCTATGCAGGCGGCCACCGGGGCAGCAGCCCGATTTATTTGAAAAAAGAAGACGGGGACGTAGTTGGAGCATTTACGCTGCAGCGATTTTGGCCTATACCGCTGGTGGCGCTTCTTGTTACAGTTGTAGCCCAGTCAGAAATAGCGGGGGTAAGCATGCCGGATTGGTGGCCGATTCTTCAGTCAATCCTGAAGCCCGGTGAAGGTCAGAGCCTGCAGTATATGATTATACCGGTAGCCGCAGGACTCGGATATGCAGATATGGCCATGTCTTCGACGCCCCGTGAAAGAACCGCTTTTTCAGCCAAATGGCTTGCCCTTTACAGTGTTGTCCTGCTGGTTGTCGCAGTCGGGTCAGAGTATCTTTCCTGGCTGGTTTTACCGGGAGTATTATTTGCACCCCTGGGCCATGAGCTGCTGATCCTGTACGGGAAGAAAGTCGAAGACTCGCGCCCGCCCCGTTTTCAAATGCCAGCCCTGGGCGTGCCGCTAATGATGGTGCTTCCCAATTCGCCGGCTGCATCAGCAGGGTTGCTCGGCGATGACCTGCTCCTCAGGGTTAACGGTGAAGAAATCTCCGATAACCGGGAGCTGGTTCAAAAAATTGAAAACAGTTATTTCATGGTCCTGTTGGAAGGCATGCGGGAACAGGAACCGTTTTCCATAATTCTCAATAAAAGCACTGCAGCGAAAGCAGAAACCAAAAATTCGTTTCAGGCACAGTTAAAATCACATTCCTCAGTTTCCATATTGCACCGCAGCGCCGGTCTTGGACTAATTCCTGTTCCCGACCCCGACTCACCGGTCTACCTTGAGGTTCGCAAGCCGGACCCGCTGGGCCGGTTCAGGAAGCTGAAAGAAAAAATAATCAGCCTGGGTAGAATAAATAAATCTGCCTGATGCCCGATCATTATCTGCCCTTACTCACCGGTCATCTGACAGTAATTATAGGTGGTGTCCGTATTGATAGCAGCGGCGACAGCTGCTTTCCTAACTGTTTTTATTGCTGAATTTGGCGATAAGTCCCAGCTGGTCTGCCTGACCATGGCCTGTCGTTACCCGCCCCTGCAGGTCCTTGCCGGAGCGATGACTGCCATGGCGGTTGTCCTGGGCCTGGCTGTCGGTGTCGGCAGCATTATTGCCGAGGCGGTCCCTCACTCATATGTAGCTGTCGGGTCAGGTATTTTCTTCATTGCTGTAGGGCTGTATACTTATTTCCGGGGCAAGGACAGTGCAGAAGAAAAGATAGGCAAAACAGGTTATTTCCAAACCCTGGGGATGATCTTTCTGGCTGAATTTGGTGATAAAACCCAGCTGGCGGCAATGTTCCTGGCTGCCAGCTTCGGCTACCCCCTGGCTGTTTTTGCCGGGGCCATGCTGGCTATGCTGGTCAACCATATTCTCGCAGTTTACCTGGGCAGCCGATTTATAACCAGGGTAAACCCCCGCTACGTAAAGCTCGGCTCAGCTTCGATATTCATTGTTATCGGCCTGGTTATGATCATTATTGAGGCAGGATTTCTTTTCTAATTGTGTTATAATTAATAATGTTTACGAGTTAACGGCTGAACGGGAGGTGCTGCCGTGGCTGGCAATAATCGCCTGAAAGTCAAAGCAGATTTTCAGCCTTCCGGGGATCAACCGGAAGCTATCGGGGCCCTGGTGCAAGGACTGCGCCGGGGCTGCCTTAACCAGACCCTGTTGGGGGTAACAGGGTCCGGGAAAACATTTACGATTGCTCATGTTATCGAACAGGTTCAGCGCCCAACCCTGGTAATGGCTCCCAATAAGATTCTCGCTGCGCAGCTGTGCAGCGAATTTAAAGAGCTTTTTCCGGATAATGCGGTTGAGTATTTCATAAGCTACTATGATTACTATCAGCCTGAAGCATACCTGCCGAGTAGCGACACTTATATAGAAAAAGACTCGTCGATTAACGATGAGATTGACAAGCTGCGTCACTCGGCAACGAGCTCAATCCTGGAGCGGTCCGACGTAATCATTGTGGCATCCGTTTCATGCATTTACGGCCTTGGCTCGCCGAAAGAATACATGGAGCAGGTACTGTCCCTGCGCCAGGGGGCCGCGATGGGCCGCGACGAAGTAATCAGCCGACTGGTTGATATCCACTACCAGCGCAATGAAATTGATTTCCACAGGGGCACATTCCGGGTCAGGGGCGATGTAATAGAAATTATTCCCGCCTCCTTTTCTGAGGCTGCCCTGAGGGTGGAGTTTTTCGGTGACGAGATCGAAAGGCTGCGGGAAATTGACCTGGTCAGTGGAAAAGCGACCGGCGACAGGGCCCATGCAGCAGTCTTTCCGGCTACCCACTATGTAACATCTCCCGATCAGCTGCAGCGGGCAATTACCGATATCGAAGCTGAGCTGCAGGAACAGCTGGTTCGGTTTCAAAAAGAAAACAAGCTGCTTGAAGCGCAGCGGCTGGAGCAGCGCGTAAATTTCGATCTAGAGATGATGCAGGAAATAGGTTTTTGCAGCGGCATTGAAAACTACTCTCGCCACCTGGACGGACGACCTGCCGGCAGCCGGCCGGCAACCCTGCTGGATTATTTTCCGGATGATATGCTGGTGGTGATTGATGAGTCGCATATTACTATCCCCCAGATTAACGGCATGTACCGTGGAGATCTTTCGCGTAAAAGCACACTTGTGGAACATGGTTTCAGGCTGCCCTCGGCTCTCGATAACCGTCCCCTCCGTTTTGAGGAGTTTGAATCCCTGGTTAACCAGGCAATCCTTGTTTCGGCAACCCCGGGGCCGTGGGAACTGGAGCGCAGCGAAGCTGTGGTAGAGCAGATTATCCGTCCGACAGGCCTGATTGACCCGCCGGTGGAAATCAGGCCGGCTGAGGGACAGGTAGATGATCTCTACGGTGAATTGAGAAGCAGGTCCGAAAAAGGGCAAAGAGCCCTGGTTACGACGATGACTAAGCGCATGGCCGAAGATCTAACCGAGTATTACCGCAATATGGGTCTTAAGGTGCGCTACATGCACTCCGATATAGACGCCCTTGAGAGAATGAGCATTATCAGGGGGCTGCGCCTGGGAGAGTTCGATGTCCTGGTCGGCATCAACCTGCTGCGGGAAGGCCTCGACCTTCCCGAAGTAACCCTGGTTGCTATTTTGGATGCCGATAAAGAAGGGTTTTTGCGTTCAGAGCGCTCCCTGGTTCAAACTATCGGGCGGACGGCGCGCAATACCGAGGGGGTTGTAATCATGTACGCTGAAGGAATTACCCCTTCAATGAGCCGCGCCATAAACGAAACCGATCGCCGCCGCCAAAAACAAATAGACTATAACCTGGAACACGATGTTACCCCAACAACCATAGTCAAACCAATCCGCGCCCTGATCGGGGCGACCAGGGTTGCAGAGGAAGAAGAGCGCTACCTGGAAGAAGAGCTGAAGAAAATGGATCCCGCGAAGCGCCGCAAAATGATCAAAGAACTGGGCAAGGAAATGAAAACAGCTTCCAGGAACCTTGAATTCGAAAGGGCAGCCGAACTGCGCGATATGATCTTTGAACTGGAGAAAAGGTAAAAATGTTAACATAAAGGTGAGCAGAAAAATTGTTAATATGTTCCATATTACAAGATATGCTAGGGAGTGAACAGCTTGTCGGCAGGAGAAATTATCATCCGCGGAGCGAGAGAAAACAACTTAAAAAACGTAAATTTATCACTGCCCCGCAACCAACTAATTGTCTTTACAGGTTTAAGCGGCTCAGGGAAATCTTCCCTCGCTTTTGATACAATATATGCCGAAGGGCAGCGGCGGTACGTTGAATCCCTTTCGGCCTATGCCCGCCAGTTTCTCGGGCAAATGGATAAGCCTGATCTCGATCAAATCGAGGGGCTTTCCCCGGCGATATCGATTGATCAAAAAACTGCATCCCGCAACCCGCGCTCTACGGTAGGCACGGTGACCGAGATATATGATTATATCAGGCTGCTTTTTGCCCGGATCGGTAACCCGTACTGCCCTGCCTGCCAGAAGGAGATCAGCCAGCAGACAGTGCAGCAGATGGTCGATCAGGTGGCGAACCTGCCCGCTGAAACCCGGATCCAGGTACTCGCGCCGCTCGTACGCAGCAGGAAAGGCGAGTATACGCGTCTTTTTGAAGATATGCGCCGTAAAGGTTACGTCAGGGTCAGGGTTGACGGTGAGGTGCGCGACCTCGAAGAAGAGATTACTCTCGATAAAAAAAAGAAACACAGTATCGAGGTAGTTGTTGACCGCCTCGTCATTCGTGAAGGGGTCCAGGCCCGCCTGGCTGATTCATTGGAGACAGCGTTGAAGTTAAGCGAAGGCTTGGTTTTAATCGAAGAAGTGGACGGCGCTGAGCAGCTTTTCAGCGAAAACTTTGCCTGTGCCGAATGCGGCTTCAGCTTCGAAGAGATCAGCCCGCGCATTTTTTCTTTCAACAGCCCTTACGGGGCCTGTCCTGAATGCAGCGGTCTCGGGACCAGGGCGGAATTTGCCGCAGAGCTGGTTATTCCTTTTCCGGAACTTTCGATCAGTGAAGGGGCGATCCACCCCTGGTCCGGCCAAAACTATTACCAGCAGTTCCTGCAGGCGGCAGCGAAGGAATGGGGAGTTGATCTTGAAACCCCTTTCCGGGATCTGCCTTCCGGGGATCAGCAAAAGATCCTGAATGGTTCCCCGGAAAAAGTTAACTTTCGTTATGTAAACATGTTTAAAAGGGTCCGCACATACCGCAAAGTATTTCCCGGGGTGCTTAAGCTTTTGGAAAGGCGCTACAAGACGACAGCATCAGATGAGATGCGGGCTGATATGGAGCGCTACATGCAGGTCCGACCCTGTCCGACCTGTAAGGGCGCCCGTCTCAAGCCGGCCAGCCTCGCTGTTTTGCTCGGCGGCCGTACCATTGCCGAGATATCAGCTCTGACAGTAGAGCAGGCGGCAGCTTATTTTGAGCAGCTGAAGCTCACAGAAAGGGAACAGCATATCGGGCGGCAGGTCCTGAAGGAAATCGGTGAACGGCTCCGCTTTTTGCGCAACGTGGGCCTGCAGTACCTGAACCTTGACCGTGCAGCGGCGACCCTTTCAGGCGGCGAGGCACAGCGGATCAGGCTGGCGACCCAGATCGGATCAGGTTTGACCGGGGTAATCTATATCCTTGATGAACCGAGCATCGGCCTGCACCAAAGGGATAACGCCCGCCTGATTACTACCCTGAAGGCGCTGCGCGACCTGGGCAACACTGTCCTGGTGGTCGAGCATGACGAAGAAACTATCCGCAGTGCCGACCATATCGTCGATATCGGTCCTGGCGCCGGGGCCGGTGGCGGCTGGATTGTTGCCGAGGGACCGGTTGATAAAATTATGAGCACAAAAAATTCAATCACCGGCGACTACCTGGCCGGCAGGAAAGAAGTTGCAGTGCCTGACCAGCGCCGCCCCGCCAATGACAGGTGGCTGTGGGTCCGTGGCGCCCGCGAGCATAACCTGCAGGACATTGATGTCGGTATTCCGCTCGGGCTTTTCGTTTGCGTGGCCGGAGTATCGGGTTCTGGTAAAAGCACCCTTGTTAACGAGATTTTGGCCCGCAGCCTCTCCCGTAAACTGCATCGCTCCCGCGAGCAGGCCGGTGAACACAGCAGCCTGGAAGGCGTCGAGCATCTTGACAAGGTAATAGTTATCGATCAGTCGCCGATCGGTCGCACACCGAGATCTAATCCCGCCACCTATACCGGTATTTTTGACGGAATCCGTGAAATATTTTCTAAAACGGCGGAGTCGCGCCGCCGCGGCTACCGTCCCGGCCGCTTCAGTTTCAACGTCAAGGGTGGCCGCTGCGAAGCCTGTCGCGGGGACGGTATCTTAAGAATTGAAATGCACTTTCTGCCCGATGTTTATGTGCCCTGTGAAGTCTGCCGCGGCAAACGCTATAACCGGGAAACCCTGGAGGTGCGTTACAAGGAAGAAAACATTGCCGATGTTTTGGCTATGACAGTGGAAGAAGCCCTCGAATTTTTTTCGGCTATTCCCAAAGTACAGCGCAAACTGCAGCTGCTCTTTGATGTCGGGCTGGGCTATATCCGTCTCGGACAACCGGCGACCACCCTGTCGGGAGGAGAGGCGCAAAGGGTCAAGCTGGCCACTGAACTTTCCCGGCGCAGCAACGGGCGCAGTCTCTACATCCTTGATGAGCCGACCACGGGCCTCCACCTTGACGATATCAGCAAACTGCTTATTATCCTGGAGCGCCTGGTTGATAGCGGCAACACCGTGGTGGTAATTGAGCATAACATGGAAGTTCTCAAAAGGGCCGATTACCTGGTAGACCTGGGTCCTGAAGGCGGTGACAGGGGCGGAAAGGTAGTCGCTTCGGGTACCCCCGAAGAAGTTGCCCTCTGCCCGGAATCGTACACCGGCCAGTGGCTGGCGGGCATCCTCCCCCCAAACCACATAAAAGTGTAACGGGGACGGTTCTCAAAACACCTTTTTTAGGTGTAACGGGGACGGTTCTCAAAACACCTTTTTTAGGTCATGATTCCGGTTTCCACTGCAGCAAAGTGTCGAAGAGCCAGGCTGATGGAGTGGATCCTGAAATTTTAGCCGATGGGGTATTGATATGTTAGAAGGTTTGAAAGACAAAGTAAGCCGCCTGCCCGATCAGCCCGGTGTTTACCTGCTGAAAGATGAAGAAGATCGGGTTATTTATGTCGGCAAGGCTTTATCGCTTCGTCAGAGAGTGCGTTCTTACCTGGTTGATAATCTTAGTGGATCGCCGCGCCTGAGATCTCTTCAGGCCAGGCTGGTTGATCTGGATTACGTTGTTACCGATACTGAAGTTGAGGCCCTGATTTTGGAATGCAGCTTGATCAAAGAATACCGCCCCCGTTTTAATGTCAACCTGAAAGATGACAAGGACTACCCCTACCTGGTCCTGACAGCTGACCTATATCCGCGCCTTGAGCTGCTGCGTCTTTCCCAGAGGGGAAGCCGGCGAGGCCGCTACAGACCGGTACCGGGTAAAGAAGAGCACCGTTTTGGCCCGTACACCGATGTCAGGGCTGTTCGGGAGACCATGCGCCTTTTAGGCGCTATTTTCCCCCTGCGCCGCTGCAGGCAGCCGCTGAACGGCAGCCCGGCGGCTGAACGTCCATGTCTTAATTACCAGATGAAACGCTGCCTTGCGCCCTGCCGGGGGCAGGATGCAGTAAGCCCCGATGACTACGGCAGGATGGTAAACCAGGTTGCCCTTTTTTTACAGGGCCGCTACAGCGAACTGGAAGGAAAATTGAAACAGCAGATGGAAGAAGCTGCCCTCGAACAGCGCTTTGAAGCCGCTGCTGTTTTACGTGATCGGCTGTTATCGTTACAGCGGGTAGCAGGCCAGCAGCAAAAAATGCTTACAATTAAAAATAGTATCGATCGTGACATCATAGCGCTGGCACGCTACGGCAGGCGTGCAGCCGTTCATCTTTTCCGGATCAGGGATGGTAAACTGCTCCGGCAGGACTACTTCCCCCTCAGCGGAGCAGAAGATATCGAAAATGATGAGGTTATGGCCTCTTTTTTAAAAACATATTATAACCGTGAAGAAGATCTTCCCCCTGAACTGGCAGTTTCCGATCAGCCTGCCGATACAGAGCTGCTCAGTCAGTGGCTAAAAGGGAAAGCCGGCCGGAAAGTAAACCTGCGGGCCCCAAAAAGGGGTGCGCTCAAAAAAATGGTTGAACTGGCCGGACGCAATTGTCTTTTGCGCCTGCAGGAAGAAGAGCAGCGCAGGCGTAAAACAGAAGAGCCACTGGGAGAACTGTCCCGGCTGTTAGGCCTGGAAGCGCTTCCAGATAGAATTGAAGGTTACGATATTTCACACCTGCGCGGCGACGAAACGGTGGGTGCAATGGTAGTGTTTCTTGAAGGGGAACCCCACCATGCCGAATACAGAACTTTTAATGTTAAACTGGCGCCGAGTGGCGATGATTACGCCGCCCTCCACGAGGTTTTGGAAAGAAGGGCATACAGGGACAGCTGGGGAAGGCCGGATCTGATCCTTATTGATGGGGGCAGGGGCCAGCTGAACTCAGCATTTGAAGCTTTACTTGGGACCCCGCTGGAGGGCGTGCCGGTAATTGCCCTGGCTAAAAACCCCGACCAGCTTTTCCTGACCGGGGTGGCAGAGCCGATGCGCCTGGCCGCCAATAACAGCCTGCTGCAGCTGCTTCAGCGTATCCGGGACGAGGTTCACCGTTTTGCCGTTAGCGGCCACCGCAGGCGAAGAAGCCGCAGCAGCATACATTCCCTTCTCGAAGATATCCCGGGCATCGGTTCTGCCCGCCGGACAGCACTGCTCAAACATTTCGGCAGCGCTGAAAATATAATGAAGGCTACGGTTGATGAACTTGAAGCAGTCCCTTCAATCAACCAGTCCCTTGCTACCTCAATCTACCGTCACCTCCGCGATCATTAACTTAAGAGGTTGAAAGGTAAATTGGGTGTCCGCCAGCTGCCGTATTTGTTCTCTAAAAGGTAAGCGGTGTTTATGCTATACTGTATGTAAAACAGGGAATTACTATGCTGAGGTGTTAATCAATGCGTTACCGACTAATTGCTGTGGATTTGGACGATACATTGCTTGATGAAAATTCGAAGATCTCTGCCAGGAACAGGCAGGCAATTCTGAAAGCCGTTGACATGGGGGTTAGGTTTATTATCGCCACCGGCAGAATGTTTAAAACCAGCGTTCATTATATGGACGATCTGCAGCTGAATGGCAATCACCCCCTGATTAATTACCACGGGGCCCTTATAAAAAAAGCGCAAAGCAGGGAAATTATCCTGCACCGACCCCTGGACAATAAGCTCGCGACTGCTGTTGCAGAAGAAGCAGAGCACCGGGACTGTCACGTCTCTGTTTTTATTAATGACAACCTCTATATCAGTGAAGAAAATGAATACTCCCGCTACTACCAATCCCTGGCTAAGATAGAGCTGCAACCGGTTGGCAGGCTGAGCAGCTTTTTAAGTGATAACGGTGCAAATCCCAGCAAAATGAGTATAATCCGCTGGGATGGAAGTATCGATCAGATTGAAACCGGTTTAATTGATATCTTCGGGGAAAAGCTTTCTATTCTCCAGTCCCGCCCATATTTTCTCGAAATTACTGATCAAAAAGCTACAAAAGGGCAGGCTTTAAGCTGGTTTGCGGAACAGGAGAATATAAAGCAGGAGGAAGTGATTGCTATCGGCGACGGCCATAATGATCTGGATATGATTGGTTATGCCGGTTTAGGGGTAGCTGTGGCAAATGCCCGTCCCGCGGTCCTGCAGGCGGCCAACCTGGTTACTTCTTCCAACGTGGAAGATGGTGTGGCTGAAGTGATCGAAAAGTACGTGCTCGGTATGCCTGCCAACCCCAAATAAACCTGTCAGGTGAAGTGGAGGTTACCCGAGATGAGCGAAGCAAATGGCATGCGAATTATCTTAATCACCGGTATGTCGGGTGCAGGCAAAAGCCATGCCCTGAACTGTTTTGAAGACCTGGGTTACTACTGCGTGGATAATATGCCGCCGACCCTGATCCCTAAATTTACCGAACTGTTTATTCAGTCTGAGAACAAGAAAGTAGCCCTGGTATGTGATATGCGCGGTGCGGCGTTTTTTGAAGATCTTTTTGAAGCTCTTCGGGAGCTGGAAGGGCAAAACGCAGACTATGAGATCCTCTACCTGGTGGCAGATGAACAGGTTTTGATCAGGCGTTACAAAGAAACCCGCCGCCGCCATCCCCTGGGGAATATGAGCCTGCCGGAAGCGATAAAAAAAGAACGAGAAGCGCTTAGTGAAATCAGGGGCAAAGCCAGCCGTGAAATTGATACTTCTACACTTAAGCCCTGGGAATTAAAAGCAAAGATAGTGGAGATCTATGAACCGGAACTGCGGGAAAAGAACATGCAAATCCGGATAGTGTCTTTCGGTTTTAAATACGGCCTGCCTCCCGATTCCGATCTTGTATTCGATGTGCGGTTTTTACCCAACCCTCATTATGTTGAGCACCTGAAGCCTTTAACCGGCGAAGAAGAACAGGTTAAAGATTACCTGTGGCGCTGGGCGGAAACCGCCAGTTACTTTAAGAAAGTTAAAGATCTGCTGGAGTTTTCAATACCGTTCTATGTTAAGGAAGGGAAGACCAGCCTCATAATCAGCATAGGCTGTACAGGCGGGAAGCATCGTTCCGTAGTCCTTGCCGATGAACTCGGCCGAGCCCTGGGTTCGCGCTTCACTCTGAGTGTTGAGCACAGGGATATCAATAAAAACTGACAGGGGGAACCTTGTAATTGTCTTTAACCGGTCAGGTAAAACAAGAATTGGCCAGATCTGAGGAATCTCTCGCCTGCTGCAGCTCCTGGGAGCTGAAAGCCCTTCTGCTCAAAAACGGCTATTACACCATCCGCCATAATACCCATATTCTAAGTATAGCTGTTGATGGTTATGCTGTTGCCCGCAGGCTTTTCAACCTGCTCAGGATGGCGGGTGTAGCTTCACCGACCATTGTCAGGCAGCAGGAAAAACGGCTTCATAAAAATCAGTTCCTGGTTCGCGTTTACGGGTATGATCAGGTTGATGCCCTGCTGGTTTATCTTGATCTCAAAGAAGCAGGGCGGCAGCTCAGCCTGCCCCGCTTATTTACTTCAGGGCCGAAACGAACCTGCTGTAAGAGAGCCTTTTTGCGGGGCGCTTTTTTGGCCGGGGGCAGCATCAGCATATCCCGGCGCTCCGGCTACCATCTCGAACTTAACTGCAGCAATGCTGACGATGCCCAGGTCTATCAAAAAACCCTGCAGTCTTTTAACCTGGAGCCCCTGCTTCGGATAAGAAATGGCAGCGCTTTTATCTATTTTAAAAATGCCGAAGCCATGGCCGATTACCTGCGCATCATCGGCGCCGGGAGCACCCTGCTGCAGTTAGAGAGCATGCGGGTAGTAAAAAGCATGCGCAACCAGGTTAACCGGCTGGTCAACTGTGAGACAGCCAATCTTGAAAAAGTTGTAGCTTCTGCGCAGCAGCAGCTTGATGTGATCGAGCAGGTCGACCGCCTGTTTGGTCTTGATAACCTGACCCCGGCCCTGCGGGAAGCGGCTTTGATCAGGAAAAGCTTCCCCGAGGCCTCATTCAAAGAGCTGGGCGAAATGGTCAATCCACCGGTTAGCAAATCGGGGATGAGCCACCGTTTTAGACAGTTGGAAAAGCTTCTCGACAAGGCAACCTCGCCACGTTCCTAGCAAAGATCATGCCATCTTGATCAATAAGTAGCAGGAATTCCGGAAAAAAAAGCGAAATATGTGATAACAGACTTGTTTCTTGCATGCCGCCTGAATACTGATAGGGAGGGAGTTGCCGTGAAGCTCGATTACAACCTGAAGCTTGAACAAACCCAAAAGTTGATCATGACACCTGAGCTCAAGCTGGCGATCACCCTGTTGCAGTATTCCTCCCTGGAGCTGCAGGATCACATCCAGGAGGCGCTTTTGAGTAATCCGGCCCTGGAAGTTCTGGAGCCGAAGGAACCCGAAAAAACTGAAGAACCTGAGCCGCCCGCTGAAGCATCTACGGAAAAGGCCGCTGAAGATGAATTTCCATGGGAAGAATATTTTCGCGATATGGACCTTGATTCGGCAATGACCTCACCCGGCAAGCCTGCAGACAGGTCTGAGTACCAATCTGCCATAGAGAATTGTTCAGGGTCGGAAAGCAGCATGGTAGAGGACCTGCTTGGCCAGCTGCGCATGCTCTCGCTTACCAGCCGCCAGTACAGCATTGCTGCTTACCTGACTGGAAATCTCGACCAAAATGGTTACCTGCAGGGTGATCTTGAAGATTTGACAGCGGCGCTCGGGGTCAGCACAAAGGAACTTGAAGCGGGTCTCCGCATAGTCCACAAGCTCGAGCCCGCCGGGATAGGCTGCCGTAACCTGCAGGAATGCCTGATGCTGCAGCTCAGGAAAAACGGTTCCCCGCCGCCCCTGGCGATCGAGGTCGTCAGGAACTACCTGCCCGCTGCTGCCGACGGCCGCTACGGTTATATTGCCTCCCGCCTTAAGTGCAGGGAAGAAGCGGTGCAGGAGGCTGTGGAACATATTCGCACCCTAAACCCCAAGCCGGGATCAGTTTTCGGTGAAGGGGAAGAAACCCGTTATATCATTCCTGATGTGATCGTCGAAAAAATTGACGGCAAATATTCAGTTACGGGGAATGACAGCAGTGTTCCTCACCTGACAATCAGCCCTTTTTACCAGAAAATGCTTAAAAATAGCTCTAATGATGAGCAGGTAGCTACGTTTGTAAAAAATAAAATTGAAAAAGCGGTCTGGCTGATTCGCAGTATCGAACAGCGGCGCTTAACCCTGCACAAGGTCTCCCAGCAAATTGTTGATATCCAGGAGCCTTTCTTAGACGAGGGGATTAAAAAGCTCAAGCCGCTGACTTTAAAAGATGTTGCCCTGAATGTCGGGGTGCATGAATCGACTGTCAGCAGGGCAACAGCCAATAAATACATCCAGACTCCGCGGGGCCTCTTCCCCCTGAAGTTTTTCTTTTCCAGCGGCCTGACCGGTGTCGGAGGGACTGATTATTCTTCACACAGCATCAAAAACTATATCCAGGAAATGGTCAAAGCTGAGGACCGGGCTAAACCGCTCAGTGATCAGTGCCTTGCTGAAATGCTCAAAGAGCAGGATATTAATATATCGCGCCGGACTGTTGCCAAGTACCGGGAAGAAATATCCATTCCCGCATCTTATAAACGACGAAATTCCTAAACTGCCTGGTGGTGAAATGAGTGGTTGAGATAAAAAGTGTTCAAGATGTTGATGTAAACGGCAAAAATGTATTGATGCGGGTTGATTTTAATGTTCCGCTGAACGAAGGCCTGGTTCGTGATGACAGCCGGATCAGGGCCGCCCTGCCGACAATTGAAATGCTGCTTAACGGCGGCGCGAGGCTTGTTTTGGCTTCGCACCTGGGTCGTCCGGGCGGGAAATACAGTCCGGACTTAATGATGAATCCCATTGCGGACAGGTTGACGGAAATCCTCGGACGAACAGTCCATAAGCTTGATACTGTTGCAGGGACAGGGTTAAGCGAAGCTGTGCGCAGGATGAAAGACGGGGAACTGCTGCTTCTGGAGAACCTGCGGTTTGAAAAAGGCGAGGAAGAAAATGATCCTGACTTTGCCCGCCGGCTGGCTGAGCCCTTTGACCTTTTTGTCAACGATGCTTTCGGTACCGCCCACCGCGCCCATGCTTCCACTGCAGGGGTAGCTTCCTACCTTCCGGCCGTAGCAGGCCTGCTGATGAAAAAAGAAATCGAAGAGCTTTCCACCTGCCTGGAAAACCCGCGCCGGCCACTGACCGCAATACTTGGCGGGGCCAAGGTCTCAGATAAAATCAATGTAATCAGGCGCTTCTTAAGCCTGGCTGACAACCTCCTGGTCGGGGGCGGCATGGCAAACACATTTTTAGCGGCGGAAGGCTATAACCTCGGTGCTTCATTTTATGAAAAAAACCAGGTTGAAGAAGCTAAAGCTCTGATCAGGGAGAGTAAAAACAGCAGGTGCCGCCTTGTTTTACCGATTGATCTGGCCGTAACCAGGGAACTGGCCCCGGGCAGCTACTCAGAAGTGGTCCCTCCTGATCAAATAGGCCCTGAATGGAAAGCTGTCGATATCGGTCCGGAAACATCGGCCATCTACTCCGTTTATATTGAAGAATCTGCAATGGTTGTTTGGAACGGCCCCCTGGGTGTGTTTGAAGTGCCGCCTTTTGACAACGGCACCGATGTTGTTGCCCAGGCTGTTGCCCAGGGCAGCGCTTATTCCGTCATCGGCGGCGGGGATCTCGTTGCTGCGCTAGAGGCATTGAGCCTTTCTAAGTACATAGACTTTGTTTCAACCGGCGGAGGGGCTACCCTTGAGTTTTGGGAAGGGAAAGAGCTTCCGGGGATATCAGTTCTGCAAAAGAAAAACAGTTAGCCAAATAACCGGCCGGGGGAGCGCTAACCCCGGCCGGCCTGCAGGGAGGATACAATAATGAAGCAAATCATTGCTGCCAACTGGAAAATGCATAAAACAGCAGTTGAAACTACTGAGTACTGCCGCGCTATCCGCCAAATGGAAGCTGACTTTGAAGGGGTGGAAGTTTTGATCTGCCCTCCATTTACTGCCCTGTCGGCTGCGGCAATCGCACTGGAGGCTAGTTCTATAAAACTGGGAGCCCAGAACATGCACTGGGAATCGCAGGGGGCCCGGACAGGTGAAGTCTCGGCGAATATGCTGCTTGAATTCGGGGTCGAGTATGTGATTATCGGTCATTCCGAGAGGCGCCATCTGATGGGCGAAGACGATTCCCAGGTGCGCCGTAAACTTGAAGCAGCCCTGGATAACGGTTTGAAGCCAGTACTCTGCGTCGGTGAAACTGAAGCAGAGCGGGAGCAGGGAATCACAAAAAAAGTAATTGAAAAACAGCTCTCAGGAGCCCTGGAAGACCAGGATCCGCATAAACTCTCCGGCCTGGTTCTGGCTTACGAACCGGTCTGGGCGATAGGAACCGGTAAAGCTGCCTCAGTTGAAGATGCGCAAGAAGCAGCAGTCCTGATCCGTTCATATTTAAAAGATAAGCTTGGGGCCAAATTAGCGGAAAGTACCCGCATCCTCTACGGCGGCAGTGTAAAAGCAGAAAACATCGGTTCTTTTACAGTGCTGCCTTCAGTGCATGGTGCCCTGGTCGGCGGAGCAAGCCTGGAGGTTGAGTCTTTTAGCTCACTCATCCAGGCTGCCCGAAAGGCGGTTATCACTTGAAAAAAGTTCTTCTGGTTATTCTCGATGGCTGGGGCTGCAGTGAGCATGAAACAGGCAATGCAATCCGTATGGCGCATACACCGCATATGGACCGTCTTTATGAAGGACACTCCTCGGCGCTGCTCGATGCTGCTGGTGAAGCAGTTGGTCTGCCGCCCGGTCAGATGGGCAACTCGGAAGTAGGCCACCTCAATCTTGGCGCCGGCCGGATTGTCCCCCAGGAACTGACCAGGATCGGTCAGTGTATCGAGTCCGGCGAGTTTTATAAGAACCCTGTCTTATCAGAAGCCATGGCCCGGGTCAGGGAAGATGACAGTGCCCTGCACCTAATCGGCCTTGTATCTGACGGGGGGGTGCACAGTCATTTTGATCACCTGCTGGCCCTGTTGGAGATGGGCCGCCGCGAAAAAATTAAAAAAGTCTTCGTCCATGCTATTTTAGACGGCCGCGATACAGTTCCTTATGGGGCCAGGCCTTTTCTTGAAAAACTGGAGCAACTCTGCAGGGAATATCAGAACGGCTGCGTGGCCACAATATGCGGTCGTTATTATGCCATGGATCGCGATCAGCGCTGGGACAGGATTGAAAGGGCTTACAAAGCTTATGCCAGGGGAGAGGGGCTGCAGGCTGCCGATCCGATCGAAGCACTGGAAGCTGCCTACGACCGCGGAGAAGGGGATGAATTTGTTCAGCCAACTGTAATCGTCGACAGGGAAGGGCAGCCGGTAACCGCTGTTCGTTCCGAGGATAGTATGATATTCTTCAACTTCAGGCCAGACAGGACCCGCCAGATCACACGTGCTTTTGCCGAGGAAGTATTTAACCATTTCGATCGCGGAGCGGAACCGCCGCGCCCCCGCCTGGTAACCCTTACAGAATATGACAGGAAACTCCCGCTGTCTGTGGCCTTTACCCTTGATGACCTGGAAATGACTCTTGGAGAGGTATATGCCGGGAACAACCTGGCCCAGATAAGAATTGCCGAAACTGAAAAGTATGCTCATGTTACATTTTTCTTCAGTGGGGGCCGCGAGAAAAAATTTGCCGGTGAAGATCGGATTATGGTTCCATCTCCGCATGTGAAAACTTATGATCTCCAGCCCGAGATGAGCGCTCCTGAACTAACCGATCGGATCATAGACACTATAAAGAAAAATCAGCACCAATTGATTGTTGCCAACTATGCCAATGCCGACATGGTCGGGCATTCTGGGTTCATCAGCGCTGCTGTTAAAGCCGTTGAAGCTGTAGACAGGGGAGTAGGGGCGGTAGCGGCCGAAGCCCTAACCCACGGCTGGGCCGTACTGATCTGCGCCGATCACGGCAACGCAGAAGAAATGAAAGATCGGGACGGTGAAACCCTTACTGCCCACAGCTCAAACCCCGTGCCGTTTCTGCTGCTCGACAGTGAAAAACACCAGCTGCGGGAAAAGGGCATCCTTGCTGATGTCGCCCCTACCATCTTGGAATTGGCCGGGATTGCCCCCCCGCCTGAAATGACCGGAAAAAGCATGTTGGTTAAGAAGTAAAGGGAGGGATAAGGATGGAAGAAAGAATTGAATTAATCAAAGCGAGGGAAATCCTTGACTCGCGCGGCAACCCGACCCTGGAAGTAGATATTCAGCTGCAGGGTGGTTGGACCGGCCGTGCTGCTGTTCCTTCAGGTGCCTCGACCGGGGTTTTCGAAGCAGTCGAGCTGCGGGACGCAGATGAAAAGCGCTACATGGGCAGGGGAGTTAAATCGGCTGTTCGACATGTTAACGAGATCCTGGCCCCAGAACTGAGAGATCAGAATGTGCTTGAACAAAGCGGCCTTGATCGCCTGATGATTGAACTTGACGGCACCGATAATAAATCGCGGATCGGAGCAAATGCCATACTGGGGGTTTCCCTTGCTGCAGCGCGGGCAGCATCGGCAATGCTTGATCTGCCCCTCTATCGCTATATAGGAGGCCTTGGCGCCTCTATGTTACCGGTTCCCTTCATGAACATCCTGAATGGCGGTGAACATGCCGATAACAACATGGATATCCAGGAATTTATGATTGTCCCGCATGGCGCGGACAGCTTTAGTGCAGCGCTGCAAATGGGGACCGAGGTGTTTCATAACCTCAAGGCGATTTTACAGGACCGCGGCCTGAATACAAATGTCGGTGATGAGGGAGGTTTTGCCCCCGACATCGAATCAAGCGAAGCGGCGCTGGAATTGATTGTCGAGGCGATTAAGAAAGCAGGCTACCGGCCCGGCGAAGATATCAGCCTGGCCCTCGACTGTGCCGCAAGCGAATTCTACCGCGACGGTTCGTATCACCTGGAAGGCAGTTCATATTCACCTGCGGAGCTGACAGATTATTACCGTCAGCTTGTGGCACGCTTTCCCCTGATCAGCATTGAGGACGGGCTGGATGAAGACGACTGGACTGGCTGGAAAACGCTGACCGAAGCGATGGGGCAGGAAACCATGCTGGTTGGTGATGATCTTTTTGTAACAAATACGCGTCGGCTTATAAAGGGTATAGAATCTGCAACGGCGAACTCTATCCTGATTAAGTTGAACCAGATCGGATCATTAAGCGAAACGCTCGATACCATGGCTATGGCTCGCCAGGCGGGATACAGCTGCATGGTCTCGCACCGCTCAGGCGAAACGGCTGACAGCTTTATCGCCGACCTTGCTGTTGGCACCAACGCCGGGATGATTAAAACCGGGGCGCCTTCCCGCATTGACAGGGTGGAAAAGTATAACCAGCTGCTTAGGATTGAGGAACAAATGGGCCGTTCTGCCCACTATGCCGGTGAAATAGTGAAGAAACTTTAATGAATAGTACCTGTTCGCGTCTCCGGGGGGCTCAGGGTTACCGCTTTTAGCTGCCTGAAACCACCTGTAGCTTAACCGGGCAGATACAATGATTAACAAAATATAACCGGCCCCGATTTTACAAACTTGCTTTTATGTGTTAAAATATCGGTTGCTAAGCTTTTATTGATGATCTATTGGAGGTAGACACTCATGGTCGGAACTGTTTTAACAATTATCTATTTGGTAGTATGCCTTATTCTGATAGCCAGTGTGCTCTTGCAGTCAGGACGCAGCGCAGGCCTCGGTGCTATTGCCGGCGGCGCGCAGTCCCTGGTTGGCAAAAAGAAGGGGTTGGATGAAAAGTTAAGTAAGGTAACTACTTTTGTGGCCGTGGGTTTTATGCTGTTTACGATTGTCCTTGTAGTGATCAATTAAAACAATAATTTCACAGAACAAGTTCAACCGGCAGGGGAGCGAAAAGCAACCCTGCCTTTTAATTTAGCGAAAAAGGACTTATAATTATAATATATAGTTGACAGTAGTATAATCTTTGAGGTTTCCGGTAAACTGGTATGCGATCCCGGGGGCTGCAGAGAAGAGAGTGAAGGAGTTGGACATAAACATTGAAAAAACGAAAAAATGCAGCCGCGCACCTGCGGCCAAAAATTGAAAAGTTGTTGAGGGAAAGCAATCAGAAATCACTTGCCCTGCCGCAGATTCTGAGTGCCCTGGACATGCAGAAGCATGATAAAAACATCTTGCTTGATGAAATGAAGTTAATGCAGCAGGAAGGCCTGCTGATCAGGACGGGCAGCGGCCGGTACGGTTTGCCTGACAGACTAGGTTACCTGACCGGGGTCCTTCAGGGTAACAGGCGTGGGTTTGCTTTCCTGCGCCCCGATCTGCAGGATGAGGACATATTCGTCAGCTCGGGTAACCTGAAAGATGCTGCCCATGGTGACAGGGTTGTCGTCCGTCTTGATCAGAAAAGAGGCAAGCGGCGCAGGGAAGGAACGGTAATGGGCATCCTCAAGCGCGGCAAGAGGCGCCTGGTAGGGACCCTGCGGCGTGAAGGGAAAAAATATTATGTCACGCCAGATGACCAGCGGTTTCCCGGGGATGTCCAGGTTACGCTGAAGAATATGAAACATATCGACAGCGGGGACAAGGTTATCGTTGATGTTGAAGAATGGGTTCATGGCAAAATGCCCTCCCGGGGGAAAGTAGTTGAGCATATCGGCGCACCAGGCAGCATTCAGACCGAGCGGTTAACCTTTAAACACCGTTTTGAACTGCCCGGGAAACACCCTCCCCAGGTTTTAAAAGAAGTTCAAGCGCTGCCCGGCGAAGAAGAAATTTCACAACAAGTCGATGAACCGGGCCGGAAAGACCTGCGTGACCTGAAAATGGTAACAATTGATGACGAGACAGCCCGTGATTTCGACGATGCCGTTTCTATAGAGCCTCTGGATCGGGGGGGCTTTCGCCTGGGAGTCCATATCGCCGATGTTTCACACTACGTGCGCGAAGGGAAGCCCCTCGACCGTGAAGCGCTAAAGAGGGGAACCAGTATATACCTTGTTGACCGGGTTATCCATATGCTGCCTCCCGCTCTTTCGGAACATTTATGCAGCCTGCAGGCAGGCAGGGACCGTCTGGCAATGAGCGTGATCATGGAACTTGATGCGCAGGGCGAATTAACCGATGCGCAATTTTTCCCCAGCCTGATTAAAGTGACTGAGCGCCTAACCTACCAGCAGGTTGAAGCCTACCTTGCCGATAAAAAGGAGAGCAAAACTTTTGGGGAAGACGCGGTTCCGGAAATGATTGATCAAATGGATCTTCTTGCCGATGTGCTGCGCAGACGGCGCCTGGAACGGGGCACCCTGGATCTTGACCTCCCGGAAGCAAAGATTAAAGTAGACGATGATGGCATTCCGGTATCGATCGAAAAAAGGACTATGGGGCGTTCCGAATCGCTGATTGAAGAGTTTATGATCTATTGTAACGAAACAGTGGCTGAGTACCTCGGTGAGCAGGAACTGCCCTGCCTCTACCGCGTGCATGCTGTCCCTACCGAAGAAAAATTATTGCTGTTAAGGGAAACGCTGACCCTGATGAACGTTGAGGCAGCTAAAAATATAAAAGTCCTCAAGCCGAAACATCTTAAAGGTCTGCTGGAGCAAACCAGGGGTGAACCAACAGAAAGGTTGGTCCGTTACCTGGTCCTGCGATCCCTGCCCCAGGCCCGCTACAGCGCCGCTAACGAAGGGCATTATGGACTGGCTTCCGGGAGTTATTGCCATTTTACTTCACCAATCAGACGTTACCCCGACCTGGTAGTGCACCGCATATTAAAGCAGCAGGTTGCAGGCGGGGGGTTCTCGGCAGAGAGAATAAAGCGCCTGGAATCTCGCCTTCCCGGTATTGCCGTTCAATCATCTGAAAGAGAGCGGGCTGCAGTTGAAGCAGAAAGGGCCAGTATTGAGATTAAAAAAGCCCAGTACATGGAACAAAAACTGGGTGAAGTGTACACGGGTATTATCAACGGAGTGGCCAACTTTGGTATTTTTGTCGAATTGGATAACACCGTCGAAGGGATGATCCCGATCAGTGATCTCGGTGACGATTATTACTTCTATAATGAAAAAGCAGCAGCCCTGGTCGGGGAGAGAACCCGTAAAACCTATCGGCTGGGTGACATGATTGATGTTCAGGTTGTCCGGGCCAACCGTGAAGAAGGCAAAGTTACCTTTGCCCCTGTAGAATCTGAGTAAAGCTTGAACTGCCGTTTTTACAGAGTTTAGACAGGATGTAGTGATCATGGGCATTTATGAAATTTTAGAGAACAGGCGCAGTGTTCGTAAGTATAAGCCGGACAAGGTATCTGACCAGGTTTTGGAGAAACTACTGGATGCGGCCCGGGTTGCTCCTTCCTGGAAAAATCAGCAGTGCTGGAGATTTATTGTTGTCCGTGAGCCGGAAAGAAAAAAGCAGCTTGCTGACAGTATGCCAGATAATAACCCGGCAAAAAGGGCTGTTGGTGAAACGGCCCCGATCGTCTTAGTCTTATGTGCCGACCCGGAGGCATCGGGCAAACAGGACGGCAAAGATTATTACCTGCTGGATGCAGGTTTGGCCCTGCAGCAGTTGATGCTGGCTGCCCATGCCGAGGGCCTGGGTACCTGCTGGGTAGCCTGGTTTAATGAAGAAAAGGTCCGCTCAACCTGCGCAGTTCCAAATAATTACCGGGTAGTAGCCCTAACACCGCTGGGTGTGCCGCAAAAACAGCCTTCCGCGCGGCCCCGCAAGGATTTAGAGGAGATCGCCTACACGGAGCAGTGGGGGAACGCGGTTAAATAACATCAGTTCCGGGCAGTTTCATTTTCTGTACGTTAAACAGAAACATACTTGCCTTACAGTGTTGAAAAAATCCGGTTAATGGAGAAGCAGCTATCGTGGAAAAAGTGATCAGCAAAAACCGCAAGGCATGGCACGACTATCACATTGAAGAAACCTATGAAGCCGGTATCGTGTTAACCGGCACCGAGGTTAAGTCTGTGCGAAATACGAGGGTCAACCTTAAAGATAGTTTTGCGAAGGTTGAAGATGGCGAGTTATTCTTGTATAACATGCATATCAGCCCTTACGATCCCGGCAACCGTTTTAATCATGAACCGCTGCGCGTCAGGAAACTGTTGATGCATAAAAGCGAAATCGGGCGGCTGACCGGCAAGATCCAGGAAAAGGGCTATGCCCTGATCCCTTTGAAAATATACTTCAGGAAAAGCCTGATCAAGATTGAACTCGGCCTGGCCCGTGGCAAAAAACTTTATGACAAAAGGCGGGACATAGCCGAAAGGGACAGCAAGCGAGAAGTGGAAAGAGAATTTCGCCAAAGGCAAAAGCAGGAGTAACCCTGCGGAAAACCCGGGCTCCGACCCGGGCAGCACTTCTGACCGCAGGACGCGAGGTTGAAAATAGACCGCTATTCCTGTATACTGTAGGTGTAAGGAAGTTTGAGAAAAGAGTACAAAGCCTCGGGGGCGTTTTGGATTCGACGGGGGTTTTGGAAGCAGGAGCGGCAAGTCCAGGACCATGCCCTGGATAAAACATGGAACGGCTATAAACGCCAAACCTAATTACGCACTCGCTGCTTAAATAAAAGCAGCGCATCCCTCCTTTCCCCGGCCGGGGGAAAGA
>SKOR01000059.1 GCA_007119965.1 Syntrophomonadaceae bacterium | reverse complement strand
AGAAGCTGAACCTTATAGTACTCTTCAAGCTCCTGTACTTTTAAGCTGATTGCGGGCTGGGTAACGAACATTTCCTTGGCTGCTTTTGATATGCTGCCTGCTTCAACGACAGTGCAGAATGCTTTTAAATGACTCAAATCCATAGTATTGTCTCCCAGTTTAGAAATAAGATTTACTTATCCCTGATTATAACATATTCCTGCCTGATGATTAATATGTGAAAAGGAAACAATCAAAAGCGAAAATCTATCTATTAATGCAGCTTATATCTATACTAGTTCTTTATGGAACTTGACCATGGAGTCTAAAAAATGCCTAATTTAAGGGATAAATTGAGGCATTAAGTCTTATATTCATAAATCTCGGTGCGTGGGCAGATGGCTTCTTTATTGCTATAATAACTGAGGAATCATTAAGAAGATGCGCAATAAGCATCATTCCATTTAAGTTTTCAGCTTTAATTGGCACCTTTGCAAGTGAAGCAATGCACAAGCAGTGATGCTGACAACAGGAGGTGAAGATGCTGTAGGGTTTAATTAACAGGCAAAGGTGGGCAAACCTGAAAGTAGTTTATGTACGTTTATTATCCGGGGGTGATTTTCAAGTGTCAGTAAAGACTTTTAACCGGGGTTTGTTCTTACCCCACTACAAGGAAAGTACGGAAGACAAGGCAATAGCTAATATCGCCCTGCCCGGGGAAGTGGTAATCCCGCTTCAGCAGCACATTGGTGCTCCCTGTAAGGCAGTAGTCAGTGTGGGCGATAAAGTCAAAATTGGTCAAAAAATTGGTGATAGTGAAGCTTTTGTTAGCGCTGCTGTCTTTGCCAGTGTTGACGGCACGGTTACCGCAATTGAGCCCAGGTCTAATTTTACCGGGGCAGATGTGGAAAGTGTAGTAATTGAAGTTGCTGAAAAACAGGAAGAGCCTTCCTGGAGTGACCGCGATATTTCGAATATGAGCGGTGACGATATTAGGGCCGCAATCAAAGAAGCCGGCATTGTCGGTATGGGTGGAGCAGCTTTCCCGACCAATGTTAAACTCAGCCCACCAAAGCCGGTTGATGTAGTGATTATCAATGCCAGTGAATGTGAACCCTTTTTAACCTGCGATCACCGCGTCATGGTGGAGATGGCAGAAGAGCTGGTTCTTGGCGCCAAGTTGATTGCCAAAGCAGTAGATGCCCAGCAGTTGATTTTCGGAGTTGAAACCAACAAACCTGACGGCATTGAAGCTATTAAGGCTCAAATTGAAGGGGAAGAAGGCATTGAAGTAGCTGTAACTGATGTAAAATACCCGCAGGGTGCTGAAAAGCAGTTGATTTATGCGGCAACAGGTCGCGAAGTGCCTCCCGGCAAACTGCCCCTGGAAGTGGGAGTAGTTGTGCAGAATGTTGGTACAGCAGTAGCGGTTTATGAAGCCTGCCGCTTCGGCAAGCCCCTTTACGAGCGCGTGCTTACTGTATCAGGTGATGCTGCGGCAAACCCGGGCAATGTTAAAGTTCCCATTGGAACAACCATTGAACACATTATTGAGCAGTGCGGCGGTTTCAAAGACGGCAAGGAACCCGGTAAAGTTGTTTTGGGTGGACCGATGACCGGCTTTGCCCAGACCAGGCTCGATGTGCCGGTTGTTAAGGGAACCAGCGGCATCCTGCTTTTCTCAGAAGAAATGCTGGTGATGAGCGAACATATGCCCTGCGTGCGCTGCAGCAGGTGTGTTGACCACTGCCCGATGTATCTTTACCCCAACTCGATCAGTATGAATGCTGAAAAGGGACTTTATGATCAGGCAGCTGAATGGGGCGCAATGGACTGTTTTGAATGCGGAATCTGTGTTTATGTCTGTCCGTCCAACCGCCCGATAGTTCAGCTTGTTCGTGATACCAAGAAAGCCCAGGCAGCAAAATAGGTAGTCTATGATTTGCCAGATATCAGTAAGGTAGTATTTTAAGGAGGGATCCGACCTTGAGTAACGATTTAAGCTTAAGTTTCAATACATCGCCCCATTTAAGGAGTAAAAATACTGTTCAACAGGCGATGTATGATGTAATTATTGCTTTGCTGCCTATCAGTGCGGTTGCAGTGTATATTTTTGGAATCAACGCTGTATTTACTATCGCTGTCAGCCTCGTAGCAGCAACATTAACCGACCTTGTATTTAGGAAAATTCTTGGACGCTGGAATACTCCCTTTGACGGCAGCGCCCTGGTGACAGGTTTATTGATTGCCCTTACTTTTACTGTAGAGGCATCCTGGTGGACCCTGGTTATAGCCAATGTCATCGGTATTGGTATTGCCAAGGAACTGATGGGTGGAATCGGCTATAATCTCTTCAACCCGGCGCTTTTCGGCAGGGTCTCCGGTATCCTCTTTGCCGGTTTGTTTTTTAACCAGGTTAACACCACCTTCGCTCCACTCAGCTACCAGGCCGGTCCGGTAGATGTTGTTACCCAGGCAACACCCCTGGCCCTGTTAAAAATGGGAGCAGAAATGCCTCCAATGGCCCAGATGTTTGTTGCCAACCAGGGAGGCGGTTTGGCTGAAGTTTCTCCGTTAGCCCTTTTAATCGGAGGAGTTTATCTCTTTGTTAGAGGTCATATCAAGTGGCATATCCCGGTTTCCATAATCGGGACCGTGCTTGTTATCGGCCTTATTTTTGCAGGACCGGAACTGGCGGTATATCATATCTTGGCCGGTGGTTTAATGATCGGTGCCCTGTTTATGGCAACCGACTGGGTCAGCAGCCCGGTAACACCCAAGGGTATGATTATATTCGGTGTGGCCATCGGGATCCTGATCATGGTATTCCGCCTGGCGCTCTCACCAACAGAAGGAACCGCTTTTGCAATCCTGATCATGAATGCTTTTGTACCGATGATTGATCGTTTGACAAAGCGGCCTGTTTTCGGTGAAGCGCCGGCTAAAGCGCAGGCCCAGGCTGTTTCTGCTGAAACTGCCGGTAAACCTGCTTAATAAGCTAAATAGGATTGTTAACGGAGGCAATGGTGATAAACCAGATGAGTACAGCTAATCAATTACAACTTGACAGGGCCTGCCTGCATACATTCTTTTCAAGGCTGTTCACCGATCAGACCAGGGCAGATGATCTTGAACAGTATGCCAACTTCCTGACCTCGGTCAGTGGTGAGTACGCCGGTATCGGGAGTGACCTGCAGGATTATATTGCTAAGTGGGCTGCAAAAGATGATGTAGACCGGATCATGAGAACAGAATATGCCCGGCTGTTTATAGTGGCCGGCGGTATCAGGCCCTACGAATCAGTCTACCGGGGCAGTGAAAAGCTCCTGATGGGCGAGCCCTGGCTGGAAGTAAAAACTGTTTACCGTGAAAACGGACTGGTCCTGGAAAAGCCCGATATGCATCCGGAAGACCATGCTTCGGTCGAGCTGGCCTTCATGGCTTACTTGATAGAATGCGGCGGCAAGGTAGAAGAGCAGAAATCTTTTTTCGAAAAGCACATTTACCAGTGGCTGCCGCAGGTCTTTAATGATTTACAGGAAAATGAACAGGCCTGTTTTTTTAAAGATATGGCTGCATGCGGTCAAAACTTTATGGAGCAGGAAAAAAGCTTGTTTGCATCGCTTGATGATGAAGCTTTAACAGAATCAGATCAGAGGAGTGATGATCGGTTATGAAATCCGATGGTTTAAACATGAAACGCCGCAGTTTTCTGAAAGCGGCCCTGGCTACCGGGGCTGCGGTCGGGGCAGGAATGCCTATACCGCGTTTTGCGGAAGCCGCTGAAGAAGTAGTAGAAGACGCCGAGAAGAAGGTATTTACTTTCTGTGGCGTATGCAGCGCTAACTGCGGCATGATAGCTTATGTAAAAAATGGTCGCTTAGTGCACATAGAAGGAAACCCACATGACTTCGTATCGGGTAACCCCTATAACCCCGAAGACGGCGGACGGATTTGTGTTAAGGGCTATAATGCAGTTAAAACCTTATATGATCCCGACCGCCTGAAGTACCCTCTCCGGCGGACCAATCCGAATAAAGGGATTAATGAAGATCCCGGCTTTGAGCGGATCAGCTGGGAAGAAGCTTTAGAAGAAACAGCATCCCGCTTAAAAGAATCAATAGCCCAGCATGGCCCGGAAAGTCATTTGCATGTAACCCGCAGCAATGACTTTGGTAACAGGCTGCGTCAGGTGATGGGAACTCCTAACCATGTTTGCCATCAGAGCACCTGCTTTACTACCCAGCAGGCGGCCTGGGCCGGGATGGTTATGGGTAGCGGCCGTCCCTGGACCCATGATCTGGAGAATGCTAAGTATATTCTGACCATGGGTTTTGACGGCATGGGTAAAGCTAAGAACCCTCACCTGCAGGGTCTTTCCAAGGCGCTGCAAAGAGGTGCGAAGCTGGTTTCGCTCGACCCCTACCGGTCCAAGACGGCTGCCAGGGCTCACAAATGGCTGCCAATCAGGCCCGGCTACGATCTGGCCTTTGCCCTGGCTATGATTCACGTGATCGTAACAGAGAGACTCTATAACCAGGAGTTTGTTGAAAACTATACCGAGGGCATTGAAGAGCTGCGCAGCCACGTTGTTTCCAGGGGCTACACACCGGAATGGGCGGCAGATCTAATTGACTCGCCGGGCATTACTGCTGATGCGATTAGAGAGATTGCTCGTGAGTTTGCCGATCCGGCTAACCAGCCTGCCCATATTCCAAGCCATAAACGTGATGGTGCCGGACCGAACCACGTTAACAGCACTAACCTGGCCCAGGCCCAGGTAACTTTAGATGCATTAGTGGGTTCTATAGATCGTCCAGGTGGTATGACCCTGCCTCGCAATCCGAGCATGCCCGGCTTTGATGCCCTTTTCCCAATCTCGGAAGACCTGCAGGAACAGATGCCGGAAATCAGGCGGGAGAGGATTGATAACTGGGAGGAGCGGGGCCCGTTTATGAGTTTTCCGCACGGTAACTTCGCTACCCTGCCATACGGTATCCTGAACGAAACACCTTATCCGGTTAAAACTGCCCTGGTACGGGGTTATAACCCGCTATCGTTCCCGGATCACCTGACAATGGTGGAAGCATTTAAGAAGCTTGATTTTATTGTCAACTGTGAAATTTATCCGTCAGAAATGTCCTGGCTCTCGGATATTGTGCTGCCTGAGCCGATCTGGTTGGAAAGTACCGGCATGGGTCCGCGCAGTTATCACAGCCTTTACCCGCAGATTCACGTGCGCAATCCGGTTGTGCCGCAGCTGCATGAAGAAGCAAGAGGTTTTGGTGGTATTGTTGTTGCCCTGGCTGAAGCTATGGGTTACGGTGAATATTTCCGCGACACCTCCGAAGGTGGTTCTGGAAATATCAGCGGTGGTAAATTTAACAACCTGCGCTTACAGGCCCTTGGCAGCAGCTGGAATGAACTTGTTAACAGCCCTACAGGCCTCTGGGAACCTGAAGATCCGGCCGATCGTGAGTTTGTACCTCGCGAAGAGTTTGGTACTCCCAGTGGGAAAATCGAGTTTTATTCAACTTTGTTTGAAGAAAATGGCTTTGATCCACTGCCGACCTGGAAGCCGCGCCGTGAAGAACCGGATGAAGAATATCCTTTCTACATGGTAATCAGCCGGGCGCCGATGCACAAGATGACCCAGACCCAGAATAACGTTTTGGCTTTAGCCGGTTACCCGGAAAACTCAGCGGTAATGAATAAAGCCAGGGCAGAGGAAATGGGTATCAGTGATGGCGATGAAGTCTATGTTGAAGCCCGCAGCGCAGGTTGGATGGATCGTGAAAGAAAGATTAAACTGAAAGCTAAGCTAATTGAGGGTGTTCGTCCAGATACCGTCATGATCTATCATGGATTCGGGCGGTACAGTTCCTACATGACCCAGGCCTATGGTCGCGGGGCCAACGAAGGTGATCTGGTCATGTCAATGAGCTTTGATGAGCAGAACCGGCTTAATGACCCCGGCATGGGCGCTGCTATGCAGGACCATGCAGTAAAAATTTATAAGGCTTAGTAGAAGAGGCCTTTTGCTTATACGACTATGATGGATTGGACAAGGAGGAATGGATAAGATGGCAATTGCTGATCATGCAATGCTGGTAGACCAGTCGCTGTGCATAAACTGCGACGCCTGTACAATGGTCTGCAAGCAGATCTATAGTCTGACCGATGATATCTACAGGACCCAGATTGACACTTACGAGCACGGCACTTACCACGAGTCGATCGAGGTGTTTAATAAGAAAGCCTGCATGCACTGCAGGGAGGCGCTCTGCGTAATTACCTGCCCGACCGGGGCAATGCATAAAAATGACGATGACCTGACCGTGTTCGATGAAAGGACCTGTATCTCCTGTAACTACTGTGTGGCAAACTGCCCCTATGGAGTGATCACCTTTGATCGCACTAAGGGCATCATGGAAAAATGCAGTCTCTGCGATAAGCGGGTAGAAAACAACCTTGAACCTTTCTGCTACACCGTTTGCTCCCCGCAGGCGATTAAGTACGGCAGCAGGCCGGCCATGATTGCTGACGGCAATGCCCGTGTGCAGATGTTAAAGGCCCAGGGTTTTGAAGAGGCAAACCTCTATGGTGTCGATGAATTTGGCGGTTTAAGGGTGCTCCTGGTCCTGCAGTACACTCCGGACAAGTACAACCTGCCTGCTGAAACCGCAGTGCCGATGGGTAGCAGGGTATTAAAATACCTTATATCTCCGTTCGGGGGGATAGCCGCCCTGGCTGCTGTAGGAGCCCTGATTTACAACTATGCCAGCAATAAAAAGGGTTCCGCTTAGACAATTACATCTAAACCTGCTTCAAATTCATAAATCAAACCCCTCCGGTCGGTGCCGGGGGGTTTTTTTTGGCCTGCTTTGTGAAATGCAACGCTAATACTATAGTAAATGTAATTATAGGCAAAAATTTATAATACTGTTCGAACCATAATCGGGACAATGCATGTGAATAATAACACTAAAAAGATAGAAATACTGTCAGTATATTGATAGGTTCCGGTTGAAGTATTCAGGCTATGACGGTCATATGCCTCCTGTCAGGCGGGAGATTAATGCCAATCCAGGGGGGGAATTTAAGCAAAGCAAACAGGAACGAAAAACTGTTTTTATTGATCATATAATCTATTGACATAAATATAGGTTATAGGTATAATTAGCCTGATTGTTTAACAGATTAAGTATTAATGTTGTTGCCGGTGAATAGGTTTCGGGAAACCTGAAAATTTACTGAATAACGCTTTAATGCCCTTAACAAAGGGGTTTTTTAATTTTATGTGAAAATCGTCTCAAGGTTTGCGTTGTTAAGAATTGTGCAAAAAAAATGTGCCATTGCAATATGTGAGTAAGTGAATAGAATCACTGCGTAATTAAATTCATGATTATGACGAGGAGCGTTCATTTTTGAGCAAACTAGATTCGGGTGTCTGGGAAACTGAACTTAAGCGGTGTGAAAGACTCTATAAAGGTTTTAGTGATGCCGTGCCGTTTATAAAGGCCGTATACAGTTCCGCTGATGATTATTTCAGAGAAAACCCCATACAGCCATTAGCCGTATTTGATGCAGAGAAAGCTGAGCAGCAAACCAGGAGCAAAGAATCAATCTGCTTGAACCCATCCCTAGAGGCTAAAGAGGTTGTCGGGTTATTAAAGGCGCTCAGCAATGCGATTGTTAAAGCTAACCCAAAATTGAAGGGAACAGCGAAAGAGTTAAACCGGAAAGGCGATCTGTTCCTGGAGAACTCCTCTCAGGAGGTTAGCAAAACTGAAGTTATTGAACTGCGAGACTCCCTGATTAAAGAAGCTACGCTGGAAAAAGATCTGGCCACGTTTCTTTTTTCATTTCTGTTATCTTCCTTTTACCGGCAGCAGCTTAATTCTATCAGCGAGGTTATTCGGACAGACCTCTGGGAAGGAGGGAATTGCCCGCTATGCGGTGAGAAGCCTCATTACGGTATGCTAACACCGGAAGATGGCGCCAAGCAGCTTCAGTGCTGGCTTTGCGGTACCGAATGGATGCACACCCGTATTAAATGTCCGTTCTGTGATAATGAAGATCATGAAAAACTCGGCTATTTTACTGTTGAAGACAGTGAACTGTGTCGGGTTAATCACTGCCAATCATGCTGCCAATACTATAAAGTTTTTGATGCACGCAAGTTTCATGCGGATGGTGAGATTGTCCTGGCTATCCACAACCTGGCTACCCTGGTTTACGACCTGGCGGCCAGAAATGAAGGCTTCACTCCCGGCTCCGGTTTGGAGTGGGTTAATGAACAAGAGGTAAGTGACAAACAAGACTAGGAGGTGGATTTACTGATGAATTTAACTCGACGCAGCTTTCTGAAATTAGCCGGCGCAACAACTGCTGCAGCTACGTTGACCGGTGTAGGCCTGAATAAGGCCTCTGCTGCTATAATAGTCGAGCCGCTGCGAATTAAATACTCCAAGGAAGTGTATACTACCTGCACTTTTTGTGGGGTAGGCTGCGGAATTATTTGCAATGTGCGTGACGGGATAATTGTTAATGCTGAAGGTGATCCTGATCACCCGATCAATGAAGGGACCCTTTGCAGCAAGGGTTCATCAACGTTTAATATTTCTTATATTTATGATGAAAAGGGAAAACCCAGGCTTAATCCAAACCGCCTAACCGAGGTGCTTTATCGGGCTCCGGGTGCAAGTGACTATGAGGTTATTGACTGGGACACTGCTTTCGATATGATCGCGGAAAGAATTAAAGATACCCGCGACAGGACCCTGGTAGAAACAGTCGATGTTGGTGGACAGCAGGTAACTGTAAACAGGACTAATGCAATAAACTGGCTGGGCAGCGCCTGGTGCACTGGAGAGGAGAACTACCTGTTCCATAAGATGGTAAGGGCAATGGGTGTAATCAATGTTGATCACTGTGCCCGCCTCTGACACTCTGTTACGGTCGCCGGTCTTGGCGCCACATTTGGCAGGGGTGTTATGACAAATCACTGGAATGATTACCAGCACAGTGATGTGATGATGGCTATCGGCGGGAACACCGCAGAAAACCATCCGATTTCAATGAAATGGATCGAAAAAGCGCGAGAAACTAAAGGGGCCAAGCTAATCTGTGTTGACCCCCGACTTTGCCGAACCGCAGCTGTAGCAGATCTTCACGTGCCAATTCGTCCGGGAACGAATATTGCCTACCTGGGTGGTTTAATCAACTATATTCTTGAAAACGAGCGCTACCATAGAGAATATGTTGAAGCATATACTAATGCAACCTTCCTGATTAATGAAAATTACAGTTTTAATGATGCAAACGGCCTATTCACCGGTGCCGAAGATGATCCTGTCCGCAGTGCTACAAAATATAACATGGAAGACTGGCAGTATCAAACCGATGAAGACGGCAATATTTTAAAAGATCCGACTCTTGAAGATCCAAGCTGTGCTTTTAACCTTCTCAAAGAGCATTACAAACAATATACAATTTCAAACATCAGCAAGATAACCGGTGCTCCGGAAGATGTTCTGAGAGAATCCTATGAACTATTCAGCAGCACGGGAGAAGCTGGCAAAGCAGGAAATATCCTTTATGCCATGGGTATTACCCAGTTTACTCATGGTGCCCAGAATACGCGTGCTATTGCCATAGCCCAGCTCCTGCTTGGTAACATGGGGATAGCCGGTGGCGGGGTTAATGCCCAGCGCGGTCAGTCAAATGTGCAGGGTGCAACCGATATGGCCATGCTTTACCATATCATTCCCGGTTACAACCCCTGCCCGCAGCAGACCCAGGCTACCCTGGAAGATTATCTGGCTACAACCACACCTGAGAAAAACTGGTGGAGCAATCGGCCCAAGTATATTGTCAGCCTTCTTAAAGCTTTCTATGGCGACAATGCCACACCGCAAAATGATTTTGGTTACCAGTGGCTGCCCAAGCTTGACGGGCTAGATCACTCACATATCCCAGCCTATAAGTACATGCGGGACGGAGAAGTAGAAGGCATGATCTGTGTGGCTGATAACCCGTTGGTCGGCGGTTCCAGTTCCAGGGCCAAGCTTGACTATCAGAAAAACCTGAAGTGGCTGGTTTCAATTGATATAGTTGAAAATGAAACTGCCGCTTTCTGGAAAGGCCCCGGTATGAACCCGGCTGAAATCGATACGGAAGTATTTATCCTGCCGGCTGCCGCCGCATATGAGCGTGATGGAGAGAAAGCCAACAGTGGACGCTGGATCACGTGGCAGTATAAAGCACAGGACCCACCGGGCAATGCAAAGTCCGACCTCTGGATAGTAAATGAAATGTTCAAGAGGCTTCAGGCACTCTATAATGCTGAAGGCGGTGTAGTGCCGGAACAGGTTACCAGTATGAAGTGGGATTACGACGGTCCTGATGGCGAAATAGATATAGTCAAAGTATGTATGGATCTGAACGGCTACAGGGTTGCAGACGGCTCCCTGGTTACCAACTTTGTTGGCCTCCAGGATGACGGGTCTACAGCCTGCGGTAACTGGCTCTACAGTGGTTACTACAACAACCTCGAGAACCCCGCTACCAAGAAGCGGATCCCGGAAAAGGAAGGACTTGGCTTCAATAAAGATTGGGCTTTTGCCTGGCCGCTGAACCGTCGTATTGTATATAACCGCGCTTCCTGTGACCTGGAAGGAAAACCATGGAACCCGGATGCTCCTGTTATCTGGTGGAGCGAAGAGGAGCAGCGCTGGACAGGTAATGATGTGCCCGACATTCCAGGCACATGGGATTTTGAGTATGCTACTGAAAACCCCTTCATTATGAACCCTGAAGGCGTTGGAAAACTCTTCTCCATTGGTTACCAGGGGGTTGGGGGCTTGCGTGATGGCCCCATGCCCTGTCATTATGAACCAGCCGATAGTCCGGTTGACAACCTGCTCTACCCGCAGGCTACCTATAACCCGATTAGCCAGCGCTTTTACGAGGATCATACAGTAGAGACAGCTGAAGAAAGGGAAAGGTACCCTTATATTGCTACAAGTTATCGCCTGGTTGAGCATTACCAGTCGGGTTCTGTTACCCGTAATATGCCCTGGCTGAACGAAATGATGCCGGAGATGTTTGCCGAGATCAGTGAAGAACATGCTGAAGAACTTGGAGTTAATAACGGCGATTATATAGAGGTTGAAAGCAAACGACTCTATAACGGCGGTGACCAGGGCAGTATTAAAGTTAAAGCCTGTGTGACCAAACGAATTAAGCCGATGATGATCAACGGTGAGAAAAAGCACATAGTAGGACTGCCAATGCACTGGGGTTTTATGGGGATGAGTACAGGCGCAAGCGCCAATGACCTGACCCCGTCGGTTGGTGACCCCAATACTACTATTCCGGAATACAAGGCATTCCTCTGTAACGTAAGGAGGTCTGTATAAATGGCTAAAACGATATGTTTAATTGATGCCTCCAAGTGTATGGGATGCCGTGGTTGCCAGGCAGCATGCAAACAGTGGAACCAGCTGCCTGCGGAAGATACAACCTTTGAAGGCACCTATGAAAACCCGTCGCGGCTTTCTTCTTCTACCTGGATGAAGATAAAGTTCAGGGAACAGGATAATGAAAATGGCGGGGTAGACTGGTTGATGACCAAGCAGGGCTGCATGCATTGTTCCGATGCAGCCTGCATCCTGGCCTGTCCGGCAGGAGCGCTCTATCGGACCGAGTTCGATACTGTCTCAGTAGATGAAGTGAAATGTATAGGCTGTAACTATTGTGCCGGTGTCTGCCCCTTCCAGGTTGTGGGTTTTGATCGCCTGGCTAATAAAGCCCGTAAATGTACTTTTTGCATTGACAGGCTGCAGAATGGGCTAAAACCAGCCTGTGCGACTGCCTGTCCGACAGGATCGATTTCCTATGGTGACAGCAGAGAACTGATTGATAAAGCAACGAAAAGACTTAGCCAGTTAAAGGCTGCCGGTAAAACCAATGCTAATATTTACGGGCTGACTGAAGTTGATGGCACCGCTATGCTCTATGTATTGGAAGATAATCCGGAAAAGTACGGATTTCCGGCTGATCCCCATGTGCCGATTCAAACCCGTTTATTCAATGCAATCTATGCTCCGCTGCGCATCCTTGTTGTTGTAGCGGTTGGAATTGGATTATGGAGCAATTGGAATAGAAGTAAGAAAATTGAGGAAGCCAAGGAAAAGCCTAATTAAACCGGGGGGTGAAGTAGAGTGGAAGTAAAACAGTTTCTGGGTGGGTTACATGTACCCCACTATAAAAGTTTCAGTGAACACAAAGCAATAAAAGAAGCATCTCTGCCTGAAGAGATCATTTTGCCGCTTTCACAACACCTCGGTGCTCCCAATGAGCCCCTGGTGAAGGTAGGCGATAAGGTTAAAGCAGGACAGAAGATCGGTGCTACCGATAAGTTTGTCAGTGCTCCTGTGCATGCCAGCCTTTCCGGTACGGTTACCGCAATTGAACCGCGGCTTCCCGGCCAGTCGGTGGATTGTATCGTAATAGCTGTAGATAAAGAACAGGAACCCCTGGAATTGGCAGATGTTGATTTAAGCCAGGTTACCAGGGAAGACATTATTAACGCGGTAAAGGAAGCAGGTATTGTTGGGATGGGTGGTGCGACTTTCCCGACAGCAGTCAAGTTAAGCCCGCCACCTGATAAAAAGGTAGATGTACTTTTACTGAACGGGTGCGAGTGCGAGCCTTATCTGACCTGTGACCACCGTATAATGTTGGAGCAGCCTGAAGAGCTAATCGAAGGTACAAAAATGTTAATGAAAGCCCTGGATGTGGAAAGTGCTTATATCTGTATTGAGGGCAATAAGGATGATGCAATCGAAGCAGTTCGCCAGAAGAACGACGATTCTCGAATTGTACTGTTGCGGATGCCTGTAAAATATCCCCAGGGTTCAGAAAAGCATCTCGTCAAAGCTGCCCTCGATCGGGAAATACCTCCCGGGGGGTTGCCCTTTGATGTGGGGGCATTGATTCAGAATGTAGGAACTGCAGTTGCCGTCTATGAAGCAGTCAGATATAAGAAACCGCTTATCGAGCGGGTAGTGTCGGTTACCGGCCAGAATATCAGTGAGCCTCAAAACCTCCTGGTGAAGATCGGGACCCCACTTAAAAACCTGATTGAAGAATGCGGCGGGATCATTGAAGAGCCGGCCAAGGTAATTTTAGGCGGGCCGATGACAGGTAAAGCCCAGGAAAATCTGGATGTTCCTGTTACCAAAGGCGTTACCGGGGTAGTAGTGCTTCCACCCGATATGCTTCTTGATGACCTGGATTACTGCGATTGTGTTCGCTGCGGAAAATGTGTAGATCATTGTCCAATGCTGCTGTATCCGAACCAGATCAGCATCTACTGCGAAATTAATAATGTTGAAACCGCTTTGGCTTGGAATACGATGGATTGTATCGAGTGCGGGATCTGTGCCTATGTTTGCCCTTCTAAACGACCCATTGTACAGTTAGTTCAGCGCACCAAGCCGAAAATTCAGGAGCTGCTGAGAAGTAGTTAATATTTCATAATGGGGTAAAGGAGGTTATAATGTAGTGAGCGACGCAAAAAAACTTGTAGTGACACCTTCTCCGCACTTAAAAAATGAAGAATCTGTTTCAACTGCCATGCGGGATGTGTTCATTGCGCTAATTCCGGTCTCACTGGTGTCAATATACTTTTTCCAGTTTTATGCGGTAATGACTATCGCAGTGTGCCTTATTACTGCGGTTCTTACTGAAGTTTTATTTAGAAAGCTGATGAATAAACAGCCCAGATTGTACGACTGGAGCGCTCTTGTAACCGGGTTGTTTGTCGCAATGCTTTTTCAGGCTACTACTCCCTGGTATAAAGCAGCGCTGGCAACTTTTATCGCAGTCGGTATAGCCAAAGAACTGGCTGGCGGTCTCGGATGGAATCGCTTTAACCCGGCTCTGTTCGGCAGGGTAGCCCTGGTAATTTTGGCGCCTGCTTATGCATATGTAAACATGTGGTTTCAACCACTGGCCTTTAATCTTGGGCCAATGGATACCATCACCCAGGCGACTCCCCTGGCCATGATGAGGGCAGGCATGGAAATGCCCTCTGTAGCACAGCTCTTT
>SKOR01000085.1 GCA_007119965.1 Syntrophomonadaceae bacterium | reverse complement strand
CCAGTTATACGGCCAAATAAGCTTACTCTTCCTTGTTTTTGCCAGTTCCATCCTGATGGTTGCACTTTACGAGCACTACTGGAATAATGTAAAAGTTCTGCTGACCCTGATTCTGTTTGAAATCGCTGCTATTTCGCTGCTGCTGGCATATACCGGGGGATTCAGCGGCCCCTTCCTTTGGTATGCGTTAAATCCCTTTATTGTTTCCACAGCCTTTTTCTCTTTTCCCTTAACCTGGTTATTTCTCAGCACCTTGCTGGCAAGCACTTACGGGTGGAAGGTTTACCTCTATGCCGAAACCTATACCGCAAATGAAATATTAAGCAGCAATTATTATACGGCTTTGAACCTGATTGTCATCGTAACGATTATGCACCTGTTTGCCAGGATGCATTTGACCATTGCCGAAGATTCCGAGGCTAAGAAAAGTCAGCGGCTGGAACTTCTCTCGGCCCACCAGAGCATTACGGAAAACTACCATGTCTTCCAGGGGCTTTCTAATTTTCAGCGGGAAGTGGCTTCCTATAAAAATCAAAAGGATATCTACACCACCTTAATTGACAGTCTGATCAATATTTTCCCTTTCAGGAATGCTATTGTTTTAATACCCCCGCCGGACTTTCAGGTAAATATCAGCAGGCACGCTGCTTCTTTTCAGATAATCGGCAAAACTCATTTAAAATCTGAAGAAATTGAGACAGGAGTTATAGATGAAATCAGCGACCGCTGGGCAGAGTTTTCCCGCCCCGGCAAAAAGCGCTTCGTAATCGGCACAAACCGTGAATGGGTTGCCATGCCCCTGCGCGGCGAACAGAACAAGATTAACGCTGTATTCGTAGGCTGGATCAAGCCACGGATAAACCCACTTTCTTTTATCGAAAACCTGTCCCTGTTTATCAGCTTTACAGAACAGACCACGGAATGGATTTCCATGTTCAAGCAAAAAGAGCGGATCCTGCAGCATATATCCTCAATCTATGAGGCTGTTGAAGCAGCATCCAGCCAAAATAATCCCCACCAGGTAGTCGATTTATTCGCTTCCTATGCCCGGGCATTGACAGATTGCGATAAAACAATCTTCTGGATGGAAAGCCGGGGAAGCGGAGAACATGAAGACTATTACCCGATCTACTCGGTAAAAGGACCGCAGGATTATTTCCCTGAGGAAGAATGGCATGGAACGCTCCTGAAGGTTTGGTCTGAAATTCACGAATACAAGCTGCCGATTCTGATGGATTTGCATTCGGATAACAGCGAACGGGCACAGCTGATCAGTGTTCCGGTCAAGTCGGGAGAGCAGTGCCTCGGCATGCTGGCCGGGATTCAGTCAAAAAACACCTACAGTTCGCAGGAAATTACGCAAACCCTGAGCATCCTTGCTGATTTGGGCGCAATCGCCGTAGAACGGACCCGGGCGGAAGTGTTCGCTGAAAAACTGCTTATTGTCGACGAGCAGAAGCGTATTGCCAGTGAAATACACGACAACATTTCACAGAACCTGTTCAGCATTGTATACAGCATTGATTCTCTGAGCAAGGAATGCGGCCATATCCTGGGCGAGAAGATGCAAAGGTCGCTTAGTGATATTAAAAACCTTTCGGCAGAAACAGCGCGTGAGTTAAGAGCTCTTATCTACAGGCTTAACCCCCGTGAGGATGCTAACGACAGCTTTATAGAAGAGGTGGAAAGTTACCTTGACAAGCTGGCGAGAATGAATAATGTTAATATTAAACATGTTTTTAACGGCAATTCGGAATATCTAAACCCGGCCATGTGTAGAGCCCTTTTCCGCATCCTTAAGGAATCAACGGGTAATGCCCTGCGTCACGGGCGGTGCAGCGAGGTTGTAGTGCACCTGGATGTCACCCCTTTCCAGTCGGTCTTAAATATCTCCGACAACGGAAAGGGCTTCGATGTCCAGAGCAGCCTGGACCTCTACACTTCGGGAAACCGCCTGGGGCTGGTCAATATGCGCGAGCTGGCCATAGCCCTGCAGGGTTACCTCAGCATCAAGAGTAAGCCTGGCAAAGGGACAGAAGTTACATGTACTATCCCAACCTCGCCGGTTTCGGTAAAGTAAGCCGGCAGATGTGTTATCAGGAGGCTGATGCAGTTGAATCCTATTAATGTAATGATGGTTGATGACCACCCCCTTGTGAGACAGGGAATTGAATCGGCAACCAGGCTGGAAGAAGACCTTAACCTGATTGGGTGCTGCCGCAATTCTGAAGAGGCTCTGCAGATCATCGGCGAGCACCACCCGGACGTTGCCCTCATTGATCTGAAGCTTCAGAACGAGCACGGCCTGGACGTGGTCAGGAGGGGGCGCCGGATCTCCAGGCACACCCGCTATATTATCCTTACCTCGTATGCGACAGAGGAAGAAATCCAGGGGGCCATGGAGGAGGATGTAGATGGTTATGTCCTGAAAGAAGCGCTGCCTGAAGAGTTAATCGCAGCAATACGTACTGTTAGCCAGGGCCGAAAATATTTCGACCCGGCTGTGGTTCAGTATGCCATGAACAGGGGGCGCACCAATAACAAGCCGAACCTGGACAACCTTACTGCGCGGGAGTTGGAAGTACTTAAAGCATTGGGCAGGGGCCTGAACAACCGCAATATTGCCCAGGAGCTCTTTATCAGTGAGCATACTGTGAAAAAACATGTCGGTGCTGTCCTCGATAAGTTAAACCTGAAAGATCGCACACAGGCAGCCCTGTTTGCCGTATCAAAAGGGTTGCACCGTAATAATAACAATAATGTTTCTGAAAAAAATTCCTTAAAATAGGTATTAAGCCCCTGAATTGAGCTTATTCGTACCACTTTTTAGGTTCTTCTTCATCATCTTTTTCAGGCGGCTGCTGCTTCTTGAGCATTTCGACCAGGTATTCTTTCGTACCGGGCTTCGGTGGGGGAGGCGGTGGTTCAACCACTTCGGCTTCTTCCTCATCGTCGCTGCTGTTCCTGGAACCTGAGTTCTTTTCCGGTTCAGGCTCTTCTTCCACAACCACTTCTTCTACCGTGAACGAAAACCGTTCGATTCCGGTTTCATCTTCCCCCAACACTGCTTTAAAATCAAATTCGTAGTCCCCGGGATCCAGGTGGCGGGGAACCGATGTCCCCGGGGTTTCACCCCAGACCTGCCACTCGCTTTCACCGGGGGTGCGGTAGTAAACAGTGGCCCCCCGCGGGGCAGGTTCTCCGTTCCACAGCACATTAATACCATATTGATCCTGTTCCATGGTCAGTTCGCCGGGAATAACATTAAAGATAATCACGGCATCCCTGCCGACCCTTTCGCCGTTAACTTCGGCGCGCAGGTAAACAGGAAGTTCAATTTCGCCGACCGGGCATTTAGGATCGACATGCAGAAACACTTCCCTGGATCTGCCGGCAGCAAGGCTGTCTCCCTGCGGCCTGAAGGTAAGGTCGGCATGCTCGTGGCCGAGACTGAAATTGGCCGCTACCTGCGTGTTGTTACGGACAACCACGGCAAGCTCGCTGCCGCCCTGGACAACTGAAAAGTAGGGCACGGGCTCGAGCGTCACCTGTTCTTCTGCAGACATATCGGTTGTAGGCGGTTCCGGGTTTATGGTCAACAGGTTTGCCGCCTGCGGCTGGATCGTGATAAAAAGAACCAGGGCAAAACCGGTTATTACCATTCCCAGGAGCACTTTTCTCACGTTTAAAACTCCTTTCCGGTCAGAAAACTTCTACCCTGACTTATTTATAATCTTTTTCCGGGCTTCTTGCATCACTCCCCGGTTGTATATTATATAGAACGAAAGAATAATATCTGCATACTACTAAAGGACTATACAGCTTAAAAGCCGGCTGGCCGGACGGAAATCGCCTGCGCCATTTCCCGATTAAGCGCGCTTCAGTTTCAACATTAATATTGCGATAACCGTCCTGTCCTGGTTAATATATATAGAAAACCTCTTTAAAGATATTTAATCTGCAGGGTAACCGGTACGGGATAAATCACTGCAAACAACCCCTTTAAAGGCAGGCAACGCTCTACCTTTACTTTTTCCTTCCGCTCTATCGTGTTACAATACACCTGAGCAGGCAAACTTTAATAAAT
>SKOR01000041.1 GCA_007119965.1 Syntrophomonadaceae bacterium | reverse complement strand
CCGACGGGCAGCGGCAAATCGACTACCCTGGCGGCGATGACTGACCTGATTAACAGCAATAAGGAACTTCATATCATCACGCTGGAAGATCCGATCGAATATGTTCACAAGCACAAAAAGAGTGTGATTACGCAGCGTGAAATTGGCAGGGACAGCAACACATTTCCGTCAGCGCTCAGGGCTGCCCTGCGTCAGGATCCGGATGTAATATTAGTTGGAGAAATGCGCGACCTTGAGACAATATCGATTGCCGTGACAGCTGCAGAAACCGGGCACCTGGTTCTGGCTACTCTCCATACCAATGATTCGGCCCAATCTGTAGAAAGAATTATCGACAGTTTTCCCTCCAACCAGCAGCACCAGATTCGCACCCAGTTAGCCAATTCGCTGGTCGGAATTGTTTCCCAGAGGCTGATTCCCCGCATGGATGGCTCAGGCCGGATCGCAGCAGCCGAGGTGCTGCTTTGCAATAACGCGGTGCGCAACCTGATCAGGGAAGGCAAGGTCCACCAGATTCCCTCAACCATGCAGATTTGCGCCGGGCAGGGTATGCTCACTATGGATAAGTGCCTGCAGAACCACTATCAAAACGGAAAAATTACCAAAGAAAAAGTCCTCGAGTACGCCAGGGATGAAGAAGCGATGCACTCATTTTTCAAAAACAGCTGCATTGCATAGCTACACTGTGTATTAACTTGTTAACTTATTATTGAAATACAAGGCGCCTCCTGCTACACTCTTAAGTGGGAGGCGTTTCTTTATCTAGAAGACGGATTGAATATCCCGGGGCCTTTTATCATGTAATCCAGAGGGGCAATAACCGGGAAAATATCTTTCGGAATGCCGCCGATAAAAGCCGCTACCTTAAAAACAATACACTGTTTACTAACTTGTTAACTTATTTGGGTAGACCGACTCAATATAAAGGAGGTCGTTTTTTATGGCAAGGACCGATAAAAAGTCTGAAGTATCGCTGGTTAAGACAAAAGAGAGGCGGGCAGGACTGCGCAGCTCTATAGAACTTTTGGGCATCAACCCCGTGCAGGGAAAAAAAGTAGTCCTTAAACCAAACTTCAATACCGCTGACCCCTACCCGGGTTCGAGTCATCCTGAGACGCTGCGGGGTTTGATAGAGCAGCTCAACGAGATGGGCGCTTCCGGAATTACGATCGCTGAGAGAAGCGGGCCGGCGGACAGCGGGGATGTAATGGAGTTACTGGGAGTGTACGAAATCGCCGATCAATATGGTGTAGAGGTGGTCAATGTCGACGCCCTGCCCCCGGAAGAGATGGAGAGGGTAGACCCCCCCGGCAGCCACTGGAAAGAAGGCTTTTTGGTGCCCCGCCTCTTCCGGGAAGCGGAATGCATCGTGGCGGCTCCCTGCCTCAAAACTCATCAATTCGGCGGGGTCTTTACCATGGCCCTGAAACTTGCGGTTGGCATTGTCCCCAAGGCCGGGAATTCTTACATGCAGGAATTGCACAGTTCATCACATATGGGTGAGATGATTGCCGAAATTAATACAGCCTACAGCCCCGACCTGGTTGTTTTAGATGGCATGGAGGCTTTCGTAGAGGCGGGCCCGATGACCGGGACGCGAAAGTCCGCCGGCCTGTTTATAGCGGGAACCGACCGGATCGCCATTGATGCAGTTGGCGTGGCTGTTTTAAAAGAGTTGGGTTCGACACCCGGAATTATGAATAGCCGGATCTTTGACCAGAAACAGATTGCCAGGGCGGTTGAACTGGGCCTGGGTGTTGATTCCCCGGAAAAGATAGAACTGCTAACCGGGGATTCCGATAGCGCTCAGTATGCTCAGAAGATACGCAGGATCCTTAACGGTTAATACACTGTTATTAACTGTCAGCTTATTTCAGTAAACCGGCATGTTATTCAACTTCAACGAGTGCGCAACGTCAGTGCAGAGTACTAGCCGGATAGGCCTCTATTGAAGGGGACATTATTTCAATTCCGGCATTTCCCGGGATTTATTAACTAAAATATTTTGACAAAACCCAAATTTTCAAATATAATACAGGGCAAGTTTAATATGTAATAGTAAATAGAAATATCTGCTCACGTCGCCAAACGAATCATTTTGCAGTTTAGGTGCGCAGAAACAATAGATAAACAGAAAGAGATAGATATAAAAAGCGTTTAACGCTACTTTTACAGGGAGGAAGTGTTTGCAGATGCGAAAGAGCAATTTTTTCGCTGTACTTGTTTTATTTACATTAACCCTGGCCCTGGGCTGTTCTGCCCTAGCTGCGCCGGGGTCTCTTACGTACAGGAAGGCTTATGATCTGGATGGAATAATTATGATGAAAATCCAGGCCGGGAGCGATTATAACAATACGGGGCAGCACAAAACCCTGGTGCAGGGCGTGGGCAGCCTGACCAGGTACGAACTGGTAAGGCTCGGTGAGGATGGCCTCGAGGCACTAAGCGATAATTACTGGGTTGCCGACCCCGATTCGCTGCGCGGCCTGGAAGTATCTTCAACATTTAAACTGCATAACCTTGACGGGGAAGAGCTGTTTGCCGGGGACGTCGATGATCAACATCCGCCACAGATATTTGCTGTCAGCATTCAAGCCGATCCCGGTGAAGAAGGCAGTTTAGGACAGGATATTTCAGCCGCTGCAGCAGTATACGGTGAAGAAGACGCAGCTTTTTCTATCAGCCAGACTGCTTCCACTGCACAGGGGACAGTTAAGCGCTACATTGACCTGGTTGAACCCGTTTCAGGTGAATATCTTTTTGAAGATAGTGTTATCGTAGGGCGGGTCAATATTAGCGAACTGCTAAAATCTGCAGACGATTTCACAGATTATCTTACCCTGGAGGGTTCTGTTCCCGGCGCGGAAAATGATCTATATGAATTTACTGCCGAAGATGTTAATCATGATGCTGATGGAACGGAAGAAGGACCAGAACCGGTGGAAGGCGCTGACCAGGATCTGTCAATCATTATTGACGGCAGTGAGGTATTTAAATCTACAGTTCCGCCGGGGACTAAACTTGAAGACATCGGCCTGCATGAGAAGCTGACCTTCAGCCTGGATAATATCCTGATCAGGGATATCTATGTTGAATGGGATGACCGGCTGTTTAGTAATTACGAACCCGACGTGGAAGGCTCATATACTTTTGAAGGACAGCTGATTTTCCCTGAAACGATCGAAACCGGGTATGAAGTATATATCTACCACGTTGTAAATGTTGTTGACCCGGCAGAAAATGAAACAGGTGACGAAGAGCAGCAGTAATCAAATCATCTGAAAGACCTGGTACATCGGGGAGAGGATAGAGAAGACAAGCAGCCCGATAAAGAGGCCGACCGCTAAAAGCAGAATAGGTTCTAAAATAGTGCCGAGCCGATCAACAATATAAGACACTTCTTTTTCGTAGAAAACTGCCGCCCGGTTGAGGGTTTGGCCGAGCGTTCCGGTTTCTTCCCCGACCCGGATCATCTCGGTCAGTAAAGGGGGGAAGCAGCCTGCCGCCGACATCGGGCCGGCAATTGTTTCACCGCAGTTCAGGGCATCGCTGAGGCTGCCGATTGCAGATGAGATCACCTTGTTATCGATGACCTTATCAACCAGCCTGAGGGAGCTTTGCAGGGTTACTCCCCCGGCGAGCAGTGAGCCGAGGGTCCGGGCAAAACGGGCCGCAATATTTTTACTGTATATTTTGCCGTACAGGGGCAGGCGCAGGCGGAGCATGTCAAGCCGGAGCCTGCCTTTTTCAGTTTTTGCATACCAGGTTAATCCGCCGGTCCCCGCTGCCAGGGCCGCAGCAATTAAGGGCCAGTAACTGACGGCCCCTGCGCCTGCTGCCAGCAGGACCCGGCTGAACAGGGGCATTTCCATGCCCATTGAATTAAAGATTCCGGCAAACTGGGGCAGGACGAAAATGATCATCACCAGGACAACAATCAGGGCCACTGCGGTTACGAGCAGGGGATAAGCTGTGGCCGAGCGGATTTTTTCTTCCATGTCATGCTGGTTTTCATAGTGCAGGGCCATTCTTTCCAGTATATCATCGAGCATGCCCCCTGCTTCTCCGGCGGCAACCATATTGACCAGGAGCGGCGGAAAATAACCCTCCTGTTCGTTCAGGCTGCCCGCCAGGTCGCTGCCCTGTTCCAGGGATGTAGATGCTCCCTGCAGTTTAACCCGCAAAGTTTTGTTTTCCATCTGCCCGGCAAGAACGTTTAAGGCATGCAGAACGGGGATTCCTGCTTTCAGCATGGTTGCCAGCTGCCGGCAAAAGATCATTAAATCGCGGCTGCTGTACCGGCCAAGGCCAAAACCGTGCAGGGCTTTCAGCAGCGCTGCCCTGCGAAAAAGATTTAAATAGCGGTACTCCCTGATCTCCAGGGGAACCAGCCCGCGCGAACGGATTTTGGCCTGGGCTTCATCCAGGCTGGATGCTGAAAGCCTGCCGTTTACTTTTCTGCCCTGCCAGTTCCTTGCTTTGAAGCGGTAATCTGAAATCACTATGTTTATTCCCCCTGCCGGCTTAAAGTTGCATTGGTCATGATCTGTTCATTAACCCGCCGGCCAGTTGCCGGGCGACTGTCCTGAGCATGGGCCGGTTTACTCTTCCCGGGCAAAAATCAGTTGAAGGTTCAGTTCCAGTCCAACGCCCTGCCCGCCGCTTCCCGACCACCGGATTCTCTCAAAAAGGGTTAGGTGGGGAAACCGCTCCAGGTTCTGCAGCAGGGCCTGCAGGCGGAATGGTTCGCCGGATAACTCCAGGGCCAGGGCAACGGCAAAATGGTCTTCCCGCCAGATGACTTCGCCGATTCGCAGGGAACGGATTTCTACTGCATAGTTGTCCAGCAGGGCTTCCAGGTTGCCCAGGACCAGCGGCAGCTCTGAAAGACAGGGGATTCTTTTTGCCAGGCGTTCTTGTTCCCGGAGGAGGACAGGCCATTCGGCTTCTATCGATTCCCGGTCATGTATTACGGCCAACAGGGAAGCCTGTTCTTCTTGCAGCAAAGTATGTTCCAGCCGTAAACGGGCTATGTCATGGTACAGGGCGGTCCCCTTAAAGTGCCAGCCGGCCATAAACAGGGCGCTAACGGCGAGAATCACCAGCAGGTAATATTCTCTGCCGGTGAAACCCTGATTCTTATTATTCATCTTCTTCAACACCATCCCGTGATATTAGGTCTGTTTGCATCTGAAAGCTGTAACTTCCCTGGGGGTTCAGGGCAATCGATTTCAACTCGGTATACCCTGTAAAATCAAGGCGTTCTAAATTTTGCTGGTACAAGGCAGGCAGCTGCATTTCGGAACCGGAACCTTTAATTTCAACACCCCTCTCCGGGGTAATCTCTATACTGTCCAGGGTAAGGGCAGGGGGCGCCGCGGAACTGATTTTCTGCAGGTAATGAGGCCACGGCATTCCGGAACGGTCAAGCGCTTTTTCCAATTCGATCCGGGCCCTGATTTTTCCGGCTTCGGCGGTCATGGTGATTAGCGGTTCAGCCCCTGCAGACAGGGCGGAAATTTCAGACCGGAGGGCTTCTGTTTCCAGGTCTAACCAGGCGGCATACTGCCCCAGTCCGCAAAAAAAGGCAGGCGGGATCAAGAGCAGGCACAGGGTGAAAAACACCCTGGCTGCTGACCTGCTAAAGGAACGGGCCGCTTCTTTACCGGCCGGGCTGCGCAGGTCGAGATCGTAATTCATTTCAACCACCCCCGCAGGGCCAGGCCGTGAGCGGCAGGGTATAAGGCCTCTTCCCGGTAAACTTCGGGCTGCCCAACCAGGGTGCTGCCGCTGACAGCGGACAGGGGGTTATAAAGCCTCCGTTTTACAGCCAGTTTCTGCTCAACAAAAGTAGCTAAACCGGGGATAAAGGCACCTCCGCCGCAGAATTCGAGGCTTCGCAGGGCAGGCTCAGTATGCCCCGGCACATCAAAAGCGTAGGAAAGTGATTGCTCAAGCTTTGTGGCGAAGTGGCCGGCTGCCTCGAGGAGGCCTTTTGCTTCAAGAGTTTTCTTTTCATAGAGACTGCGGTGCGCAGCAGGATAACTTTCGCCGGATGATTGAAGCAGGGCCTCTGTGAAGTGGGCAGTCCCGAATTTAAGATTGCGGTAAAAGTGGTATTTGCGGCCGCGGATGATTAGAATTGTGCTGCTCCTGTGGCCTATATCGATAAGGACCCGCAGGAGCGTTTCGCCTCCCGGAAGGTCGGTACCGCCTTCCTCCTGTCGGCCCTGTAGCCCGGCCTGCATTGAGCGCAAGAGGGCCAGCGGCAGGATCTCAAGCGAAACACATTGAAAACCGGCGGCTGCCACAGCGGCAGTGAAGGAATCAGCGGTTTCTTTAGCGGTGGCTGCAAGGAGATAAACCCGCGGTTCGCTTCCGCTTAAGGGTTCGCTGTCTGCCGGGCAAAAGTCGAAAACTGTCTCGCTGGCAGGCAGGGGAAAGTGGTTTTCTGCTTCCCAGAACATTGCTTTGCAGGTTTCAGCTTCGGTCATCTGCGGGAGACTGACTTTCCGCAGGTAAAATGCCTGCGGGCCGAGGCAGAGGTTGACCCTGTTCTTATGCCAGCGGTGTGTATCTTTCAGGCGTTTCAACTCCCTGATCAGCGGGCCCGGCTTTACGATCATGCCGTCCCTGTAAGCTTCAGGATCAGTCGGGCCGAGCGCCTTGCAGTGCACAGCAATCCGGCCGCGGTTTTGCCGGAACTGGATCATCTTGATTTGAGCGCTGCCCGCATCGATCCCGATCGGCGAGTACCGGCGGCGGTACATTTTGACTTGTTTCTGGTGAGGTTTATTATATTTTACTGCTGAGCCGATAACAGGCCACCTCCCTGTGAAAGATAAATAGAGTATTATTCAGGAGCTTGCCAATCGATAATAACTACGCCGTCTTCAGGAGTATATTCAACGACAACATTTAAGGTCAGGCTGTATTCTCCGAGCTGCCCTTCAGAAATAATCATGCGCCTGTTCTCGCTCAAGTCGGAGAAACTGACCGTGAAAGTTCCAGCGTCCAGTGAACCTCTGAGCTCCGGGCCGTAATAAAAATCTTTGTGCAAAACGGCCAGCCCAACCTCGAGGCCAGATTCGGCAAGGTAATATTTTGCAGCATCATGGCCGTGGTAACTGGCGATCAGCTTTTCATTGACAGCATATGTGAGCAGGGCCGCACCGAAAGACAGCAGGGCAGCTGTAAAGACAAGGACCAGCACCAGGGCCATTCCGTTCTCCCGGCCTGTAAAGAAGCTGTCATGCCAATCATCTCGCAAGTTTCCTATCACCTCAGGGCAGGTTGCGCGGGCGGACGCTTCCGGATAGTTTGCTTTCGCCATGGGCCTGCCCGGCGCTCAGTGTAACAGTGAGCAGGTTTTGATCATTAATGCTGAAATCTAAAGCGGTAATGCCCAGCGCAATCTTATTATGAAAATATCCCGTGTATCCTGTCGGGTAAGATTCAAAGACGAGCTCTTCCCCGATCAGCCTGAAGCGCAGGGTCCGAATATCACATCCGGTTTTAAACCTGACTTCACTGTTTCCGTCGTGCAGGCTCAGTTCATGGGCGTAGCGCACTTCGCCGATAATCTTATCCATGGCAAACCTCGCGCTCTGCTGCGCTTCCAGTTGATCGCTGCCCCGCTGCCACCCGCGCAGGCCGGTCAGGTAGAATGTATAAACAGCCATAATGACAAAGCTGATTATGGCCAGGGTTACCAAAAGCTCAATCAGGGTCAGCCCTGCACTGCTGCGCAGTTTGCTCATTTCCATTCCCTGCAGCTGAACAAAACGGACAGTGTTTCCGATTTACCTGCGTTACCTTCTTCCCAGTATACCGTTACCGTGATTACCAGCAGCGTGAGCTCTGTCGCAGGTTGATTTTCACATGAAAAATAGAAGGGCCTTAGATCAGTAACCCTCCTAAACCTGTTAAAACCTTCAACACTTTCTTCTGTAATTGGGGAGGAGCCATCATTATTCAAGTAAAGATCACGGGCTGTGCTGCAGCCAAGTGATTTAACTTCTTCGATCCGGGCCCTGCAGAGGTTAACTGCCGTTGACTGCCGGCCGGCGCTGTTTATGAAGAGGTGGCTGCCGGAGAAAAGGGCCAGGAAAGGGGCGGTTACCAGGCCCAGGATGCTGATCGCAACCAGTAATTCTATAAAGCTGTACCCGTAATTACTCCCAAGAATTGACTTGTCCATTAATGAAGCTCCTTGTGTGATTATTACTGTATCGATTGGTTTAATGATTAAAGGGTCAGGAGTCTAATTCAACAGGTTCATATACCAGTCCCAGATCTGTTCGCCCCATAGTACCTGGATCAGACCGGCGAGTGACAGGTAAGGGGCAAAGGGCAGGGCGTCCTTGCGGGTCAGTTTTCCCAGGGCCATAAAGGTTAAACCGACGACGGCTCCGAAAAAAAAGCCGAGCAGCATGACCACAGCGGCGCCGCGCAGGCCCACGTAGAGCCCGATCAGGGCCATCAGTTTCATGTCGCCTGCACCCATGCCCCCGCGGCTGACCAGCAATATAACGAGCATCACTGCACCGCCCAGCAGAAAACCCCCGGCAGCATCGGCAACTGCCCGGTCCACAACCAGCCAGGATGGCATAACCAGCAGCAAATCGGCAGCGGCAGGGATGTAAAACAGGATTCCTGCGCCCAGGCCGTAAGCAACTAAAGTATTGGGGACGATGCGGTGTTCGAGGTCGATCAGGGCCACAGCCAGCAGAATGAAAAACAGGATCAGGTAGAAAACTGTATTAATAGAAAGACCGAAATGTGCATAGGACAAAACAAAGAGGATTCCGACCGCCAGTTCAACCATGGGGTAGCGTGCGCTAATCCTGATTCCGCAGTGCCGGCATCGGCCGCGCAGCAAGAGGTAGCCCAGTAAGGGGATTAACTCCACGATGCCCAGCCTGTTCTCACAGGAAGGGCAGCTTGAAGGCGGCTCGGAAAGTGATTTTTTGATCGGCAGCCTGTATACGACTACGTTTAAAAAGCTGCCGAAACAAAGTCCGAATAAAAAAAATATGATCGCAATTAAGATGTAGTTTAAATCCATGCGGCCCTCTTTCGGCCCCCTTTGCAGGTTCGCCTGCTCCGCAATAAAAGAGCGGTTCGAGAAATGGTGCGGGCAGGCAGCTTATGGCTGTGCCAAAGGCTTGACGATGTTAATACTTCGGCGCATCTTGGATAAATCCTGCCAGTTATTTGACGATTAAACTGTTTTTGAGAAAAATCTGTATATTGATATTCCGTATAGAAGCCAGCTGTGCTATAATATTGCATATTTATTTAATGGAAGCTGGTGCAGCCCGGATGATTAATGCGCAAACCAGGCTTTGCTTACTGCTCGGCAACCCTGTAAAACATTCTTTATCACCGACGATGCATAACAGCGGTTTTAAGGCTCTTAGCCTCAACTATGCCTACCTGGCAGCCCATGTTGAGGAAAAGCGGATTGGAGCCGCTGTAGAGGCCCTGAGAGCGTTATCGATAGCAGGGGCGAACGTAACCAGCCCCTTTAAAGACGCAGTGATCCCTTTTCTTGATTCTGTCTCAGCAGAAGCAGAAACGATCCGGTCGGTAAATACTATCATTAACCGCGAAGGCAGCCTGCACGGTCTTACTACTGACGGTCCCGGCTTTTGCCGGTCTTTAAAACAGGCGGTCTCCGGTTACAAAATCGAACAGCCATGTATGATTATCGGCGCCGGCGGAGCGGCCCGTGCTGTAGCCTATAGCCTGGCCCGGGAAGGGGCCGGCGAAATGTATATAACCAACCGCAGCCGCGGTAAGGCCGAGTCGCTGGCAGGCTTGATCCGGTCACAAACTCAGCTTAAGCTCTGCACGGCTGTACCCCTGGATGCGGAAGCCCTGCTGCCCCTGCTGCCTCACTGCCGCCTGTTCGTATACAGCCTGCCCACTGATCACCGGGAATTTATCGAAGCCCTTGCAGAAAGCGGGATCCCCTTCGGGGACAGCCTCCTGTTCGACCTGCGTTACAGCCCGGCAGAAAGCGCGGTTATGAAAAGTTTCAGCCAATCCGGCGGAAAAGCCTTTAACGGGCTCGGTATGCTTTTCTGGCAGGCAGTAATTGCTTTTGAAGAATTTACCGGGCAGAAAGCGCCCCTTGCCGCAATGCGGAAAGCAGTTGAACTTTAAGCAGCCACCAATAAGGGCTGCCCGATCTGATAAAAAGAGGTGAGTAAACTGGCACTATTTGGCCGGCGCCGTCTTGAAGCGGCGCTGCTTGAGGCGGGGTTGATCAGTTCGGAGCAGCTCAGCGCGGCCCTGGATGAACACCGTTCATCGGGGAGGCGGATCAGTAAGCTTCTGGTGGAAAAAGGCTATATTGCTGAAGATGAACTGCTCTCGGTCATAGAAGAGCAGTTTGACATCCCCGTGATAAACCTGGGCATGCACCCCATTAATCCGGCCGTTACCATGCGGGTCCCCGCAGAGGTGGCCCTGCGCCACTGCGTTATACCGATTGCGGAAGCAGAAGGGGTTCTGACCCTGGCGATGGCCGATCCCCTGGACCTTTCCGCCATGGACGATGTTTCCATGCTGACGGGAGCGGAAATAAAGCCGGTCGCAGCAGGGGAAAACAGCATTAATTACCTGATTACCCAGCTTTACAGTATTGCGGAGCCTACCGGCCGGGTTGCGAGCCGGGCCGGGTTGGCCGATCAGGTCACCGGAGATGGGGTCAGCCCGGCAGGGCGTACTGAGGTTTCGGCTGATGAGGCACCCGTAATCCGGATTGTCAAATCGCTGATAGAAAAAGCGGTCGAAGAAGGGGCCAGCGATATTCACATAGAACCCTCTGATGACAGCCTCAGGGTCCGCCTGCGTTTAGACGGCGTTCTGCGCGATCTCGCTGCCCTCCCGAAGCACAGCAGTGCAAAAATTGTCTCAAGGGTAAAGATTATGGCCAACCTGGATATCGCTGAAAGAAGGCTGCCCCAGGATGGCAATATTGAATGGAAGGACGGCGCGCGGGGCAGCAGCCTGCGTATCTCCACCCTGCCCACTGTTCACGGTGAAAAAATTGTAATCCGCCTGCTGGAAAAAGATAAAATTGTCCTGCCTCTTGAAAAACTCGGCTTTAACAGGGACAACTACAAAGCTTTCCTGGGGTTGCTGTTGAACCACGCCGGGCTGCTCCTGGTAACAGGGCCGACCGGCTGCGGCAAGACAACCACCCTTTATTCTGCTCTTAATTACCTGAACCGCCCTGAAGACAATATCATCACGGTAGAGGATCCGATTGAATGCCGCTTGAGGGGGGTCAACCAGGTCCAGGTTAATTCGCGGATCAACCGGACTTTTGCCAATTCTCTGCGCTCCATATTGCGCCAGGACCCCAATGTTATCATGGTCGGTGAAATCAGGGATCTTGAAACGGCGAAAATAACCACCCAGGCTGCTTTTACAGGCCACCTGGTTTTGAGTACACTGCATACAAACAATGCTGCAGGGGCGGTGGCCCGCCTGATCGATATGGGCCTTGAAAACTACCTGGTTACCGCTTCCCTGGTTGGCGTTGTCGGACAGCGCCTTGTCCGTAAAATCTGCCCCGATTGTGCCGAAGAATACAGCCTGACCGATGATGAAAAGTTTTTTTACAGGCGCTACTTCAAAAAAGAACCGCCCCACAGACTTTTAAAGGGGGCCAGGTGCCGCCGCTGCAATCAAACCGGTTACCGGGGAAGGACTTCAATCCAGGAAATTTTAGTCCTGGGCCAGGAACTGCAGGAGTTGATTCTGCTCGGAGTAACGGCCGAAGTTCTGCAGAGGAAGGCTGTCGAACTGGGCATGATCCCGCTGGTTCAGGACGGCCTGCGCTGTGTGGAAGAAGGTTTAACCACTGTTAACGAAGTGATCCGGACTACTTTCAGCAGTATATTTGATGCCGGGCCGGGTGGTACTGCTGACAGCGCCTCCCTGCTGGCCCGCCTGCACAGGGAAAACAACTGATTCCGGCAGGGGTTGAACGGAACAGTAAACAGGAGAATTGCCCTTGTTAAAAAGGTTTAATGAAAAAGGTTTTACCCTTGTGGAGCTCTTGTGTGTAATCATGCTCCTCGGTATGATAGTATTGATAGCTGCTCCCGCAGTTGCTGATCTGGGGCGAAAGAGGAACCTGGAGCTGGCCGCCCGCACCATGGCCATAGATATGCGCAAAGCTCAGCAGAAAGCGGTTACAGCAGGTTGGGCACAATTGATCGAGATGCGCACATCAGTCGATGATTACGTGATCAAAGATGGAAATAGCGGCGAACGGCAGAGAGTTGAACTGCCCGCAGGGGTCAGTTACCGCTCGAATAACTTTCCCCTTGTTGGCGGCTACAGGTTGCTCAGTTTTAACCGCAGCGGTGCACCTAACAGCGGGGGGACAGTGGGACTGGTTAATGATGCGGGCGATGTTCTCTACATAATAGTCACTCCCGCCACGGGCCGGGTCAGGATATCGGATACACCGCCTTCGGGCTGGTGAAACGGGGAATAATTATGAGAAAAAACCCACGGGCAGGCGAACTGGATATTATTCTGACCGGCTTTATGGCAACAGGAAAGACGTCTGCCGGGAAAAAACTGGCCGGGCGCCTGGAGAGGCGTTTTATTGACACCGACCGGCTCGTTGAAGCTGCATCCGGAATGAAAATCAGCGTTATTTTTGAGCAGTACGGCGAGGCTTATTTCAGGGATCTGGAAAGCAAAGCTTTGGCCGGTTTGGGACAGCACCCCCCGGGCAGCCTTGTCGTAGCTACCGGTGGCGGGGCCCTGCTCCGGGAAGAAAACCGGGAGATCCTTAAGCAGCGCGGACTTTTAATTCTTTTAACTGCAAAGCCTCAGACAATTATTGAGCGCGCTGCAAAAACCGGGAAGCGCCCGCTGCTCAATGTCCCTGATCCTGAAGCGAAAGTCAAAGCCCTGCTTGAAGAGCGGCAGCAATCCTACAGTGCCTGTGACCTGCAGGTTGACACAACCGGAAAGAGCGTTGAACAGGTTGTAACTGAACTGGTTAGTTATTTAACAGGGCAGTAGATATTTTTTACGATAAGGCAGGATTTCAGGGCCGGCAGGGGAAATAAAAACGACAGAGTTTAGCGGGGAGTGACTATTAATTGAGCAGACTCAAAGTTCTTGTCCTGCACGGACCGAATCTCAACCTGCTGGGTGGCAGGGATCCGGATATTTACGGCAGCCTTACCCTGGAACAGGTCAATGAAGCGCTGAAAGAACGCGGCTCGAATCTCCGCGCGGAGGTCGACTGTTTTCAGTCCAACCATGAAGGCCTCCTTGCTGACCGGATCCAGGAGGCAGCCCATGTATATGACGGCCTGCTGATTAACCCCGCCGCCCTGACGCACTACAGCTATGTTTTGCGTGACACACTTGCTGCCTGCGGGCTGCCCCTGGTCGAGGTCCATTTAAGCAATATATATGCCCGTGAAGCCTTCAGGCAGCACTCGGTTATTTCACCGGTTGCCGGCGGCGTAATCTGCGGCCTCGGTATGGACAGTTACCTTTTAGGCCTGGAAGCTCTGATCCGGCTGATAGAGAAGAGTTAGGAATAATATATGGTAAAACGGCTGAAAAAGATCCGGCAGCTGCTGGAAAAAAATCGTGTTGATGCCGTGCTGATCACGAACCCGGTTAACCGCCGCTACCTGAGCGGCTTTGAAGGGTCCGCCGGGGTGCTGCTGATCAGTTCCGGACAGGCATACCTGGTCACCGATTTCCGTTATGTGGATCAGGCTGCGGCCCAGGCCCCCCATTTTGAAGTAAAGCGCTGGAAAGACGATCTTAACCGTTTCCTCGCAGGACTGGTCGAAGAAAACGGCTGGAAAAAAATCGGCTTCGAGTCGGAGCATGTTGTTTATTCAGTTTATAAAGAAATGGAAGAGAAACTGCCTGCCGGCCTGACCCCGGTAAAGAAAATCGCTGAAAATCTGCGTATGATCAAAGGACCCGCTGAGGTTGACGTGATGCGCCGCGGGGCGAAAATACTGGACAGGGCTTTTGAGTATGTTCAATCGATTGCCGGGCCGGGAATGACGGAAAAGGCACTGGCCCTTGAATTGGAAATACATTTATTGAAAGAGGGCATGGAAGAGCCCTCATTCCGCTATATCGTTGCTTCAGGCCACCGGGGTTCAATGCCCCACGGGACTGCTTCAGATAAGGTTATCAGTGAAGGTGAGATGGTCACCCTTGATTTCGGGGGCGTCTTTGAAGGTTATGCCACAGATATGACCAGAACCTTTGCGCTGGGCAAAGTTGATCAGCGCCAGAGAGAAATATATGGTATTGTGTATAAAGCACAGCAAAAAGCTTGTGATGCTCTTAAACCGGGCCTGAAATGCAGTGAAGCTGACGCTGTGGCCAGGGATTTGATCAGTGAGGAAGGTTACGCCAATTATTTCGGCCACGGCCTGGGCCACGGGGTCGGCTTGGAAACACATGAACAACCGGTTCTTAACCACCGCAGCAACACTATCCTTGAGGCCGGAATGGTGGTAACGGTCGAACCCGGCATTTACATCCCCGGATGGGGCGGGGTGCGCATCGAAGATATGCTGGTGGTAACAGAAATCGGTTCGGAAACGCTGACGAACAGCCCGCGGGATCTGATCATCTTATAATCAGCAGATGAAGGGTAGGAAATGCCATGATATCAACAAGCGATTTTAAGACAGGAATAACAATTGAACTGGAGGGGGAGATATACACAGTTTTAGAGTTTCAGCACGTTAAACCGGGAAAAGGTGCTGCATTTGTGCGCTCCAAGCTGAAAAACCTGCGCTCCGGCTCAATCGTCGACCGGACCTTCAGGGCCGGGGAAAAAATGGCCAGGGCCCACCTGGAGCGTAAAGAAATGGAGTACCTTTACAGGGACGATGATTCCTTTTATTTAATGGATTCAGAGAATTATGAGCAGATTGCCGTGTCAGTCGCCCAGATCGGGGAGAGCATTAATTACTTGAAAGAAAATGACCACCTCAGCATTTTGTTTTACGGTGAAGAAATAGTTGGTGTCGATGTGCCGATCACGGTCGTTTTGAAAGTGGCTGATACTGAGCCGGGAGTAAAGGGCGATACCGCATCGGGAGCATCCAAGTCTGCCACAACGGAAACTGGCCTGGTTGTCCAGGTGCCGCTGTTTGTCAACAGCGGAGATTCAATCAAGATTGATACCCGCACAGGCTCTTACATTGAAAGAGCTTAGATTGTAATTATTAACCTAAGGGAGGGTCCAGCATGACTGAAGATTTGAAAGCACGCGTATCCTATTTGAGAGGGTTTACCGAAGGGCTGGAATTAGGAGAAGAGAGTAAGGAACAGAAAGTGCTGCAGCGCATTATTGACCTGCTCGAAAATATGACTGACGAAATTGAGCAGTTGAGTGTTAATTACGAGGAACTCTTTGAGTACACAGAAGCAATTGATGATGACCTCACTGAAATGGAAGAAGATTTTTACGAAGACGATGAAGACGCCCTTGACGATGACTTCGAGGATGACTTTAAAAGCGGTTTTTCAATGGAATGCCCGAACTGCAGGGAAATCGTGGTTGTCGATGATGATATCCTCGACCAGGACTCTGCAATCGAAGTGACCTGCCCGGGCTGCGGCGAAGTAGTCCTGGTCGACGATGAGGAATGGGAAATGGATGTTGAAGAACTGCCCGAAGAGACTGAAGACAAATAATGATCGCAGGTTAACAGGTTTGCATTCGCCTGAACCAGGGTCTCCGTTCCCCCGGGAGTCGGAGGCCCTGTTGTTGTGAAACGCTTTAAAAGCAGCATAAATTGAACCGATTGTTAGAGTCTGTTATAATTAAGAGAAAGAAAAATCTATTTTAGCAGGCAAATCATTAATCGGGAGGTAGTTTAATATGGTCGAAGAAGCAAGCCGCACCCTGCCAACTGAACTGGGTGTTGTTAAAATTGCCGATGAAGTGGTATCGATAATTGCCGGGCTGGCAGCTACAGAAATTGAAGGTGTCGCCTCGATGAGCGGCGGAATTGGCGGAGGCATAGCCGAAGTTCTGGGCCGCCGTAATTTTTCCAAGGGCGTTAAAGTTGAAGTAGGTACTGAAGACGCAAAAGTAGAAATATTTATTGTAGTTGAATATGGTGTGCGCATCCCTGACGTAGCCTGGGATATTCAGGAATCGGTCAAAAATGCTGTCGAGAATATGACCGGCCTGAAAGTTGCCTATGTCAATGTTCATGTCCAGGGAGTCCACTTCCCTAAAACTGAAGAAGAGTTAGAAGAGTCAGAAGAGGAAGCAGAAGTAGTTGAAACTGAAGAAACGAAGGAATAATAAAGCATTAGTGAGCAAAGATTAAGGGGGAGTAAGCATGAAAGCGGTTGTCCGCATTATCGTGGTATTTATTGCACTCCTGTTCATCGGCGCTGCATTATTCCTGGCCGCGATCAATTTTAACCTGATCCCCGGGCTGGCAGATGCGGTTGCTCTGCCTGACTGGGCCGGAGAAAACGTGCTGCTGGCGGTCGGTTCAGGATTACTGCTCATTGCCCTGATTATCCTGGCGCTGGGCCTTCGGCCGGCAAAAAAAACCGGCAATGCAGTACTCAAGGGCAGTGAATATGGAGAGGTGTTAATTTCTATTCCCGCTGTTGAAAATATGGTCCTGAGGGTTGTTCAACAGACCAAGGGCATCAAGGATATCAGCCGGAATGTTTCTTTCACACCGGACGGTTTGGTTATAAAAATCAAGATCAGCGTAATGCCTGATGTCGCCCTGCCCGGGATGGTCAGCGAACTGCAGGCAAGGACCAAGGAATACTTAGAGGAAATTACCGGAATATCTGTCCATGAGGTTAAAGTACTTGTCGATAACGTAAATATGGATCAGGCCGCTTCCAGGAGTTAAGCGGTTAAAACAAAAAGGAGGAGCATGCTTTGTCTGAACAAAACTGGTGGTATTTCATTAATAAACACTGGGGAAAAATATTGGGCGGCCTGCTCGGCCTGATCTTCGCCCTGCTGGTAATCAATATCGGTTTTTGGTGGAGTGTCTTTATTTTTCTTTGTGTCGCTGTCGGTTTAGTCGCCGGCTGGAGGCTGGAAGTCAGTCAAACAGCCGGCCGGTACCTGAGCCGGATGTTTGCCCCGAAAGATGAAAATTGATCAATCCGGGCTTTCCAGGAAGCAGGCCGGTTACAAACTGCGCTGATCAGGCTGAGGTTAGCCTGTATTACTTTTGCTCCCGTTCAACGGGACACCTGATATTATTTAGAGCAATACGGAGGTAAAATTCTATTGTCCCGTCGGTTAGCCAGAGAAGTAGCATTCAAGGCACTTTTTCAGATTGATGTAGGCAAATGCAGAGCAGAGTCGGCTTTGAAACATTCTCTGGAAGGGTTTAAGTTAAGCAGTGCTGAAGAACAGTTTATACGTGATTTAGTATCCGGAACTGCTGAGAACCGACCGGTTCTCGACGATTTGATCCAGAAGTACCTGGTCAAGTGGGAGTTGGACCGCCTGTCCGCGGTTGATCGCAACCTGCTGCGCCTGGCCCTGTTTGAAATAGTTTACAGGGCCGATATCCCCCATGCGGTTTCGATCAACGAAGCCCTAAATTTAGCAAAGAAGTATGGCAGTACAGCAGAAGCGGTAGGTTTTATTAACGGTATTTTAGACCGTGCTGTAGGAGAATCCTTTGAAAAAGAATCATGAGCGATTCACCGCCCTGGGGCTCGACACATCGGCCTACACGACTTCACTGGCCCTGGTCGACCAGGATGAGCAATTAATTTATGATCGCAGGGCGCCGCTTGCTGTTAAGCAGGGCAGCCTGGGCCTCCGGCAGTCTGATGCTGTATTTGCCCACCTGTCCAACCTGCCCGGCCTGTGGCATGACCGGAAGGGCGCATTTGAAGGTGCGGCCCCCGCTGCGGTCGCTGCCGCGGTTAAGCCCCGCCCTGTTGAAGATTCTTATATGCCCGTATTTAAAGTAAGCGAGGCCTTTGGTCTGTTTCTTGCCCGGACCATGGGCCTTTTTTATTTGCCTTCCACTCACCAGGAAGGTCATATCCAGGCCGGTTTATGGTCAGCAGGCCTTCCTGCAGGGCAATACCTTATCCTGCATCTGTCCGGGGGAACTACGGAAATAGTATCATCAAGAGAAGATAAGCCCGGGCAGTTTGAGCTGACCCTGCTGGGCGGCAGCGCCGATTTAAATGCCGGCCAATTTATAGATCGCCTCGGTCTGGTCATGGGCCTCGGTTTCCCTGCCGGCCCTGAACTTGAAAAGCTGGCCGGCGGCGCATCCGGTGAATCGGCGGCGCTCCCTGTAGCCGTTAAAGGCAGCGAAATAAGCTTTTCCGGACCTGCCAGCCAGGCCGAAAGGCTTCTTCTGCAGGGCTGCCCGGGGGATGAACTGGCCAGGGCGGTAGAAATATGCATTGCCGATTCCCTGGCGGCGGCGATCGAAAACCTGTCTGTAACTCCCGGCCAATACCGCGGCCTGGTAACGGTAGGCGGCGTTACCGCCAACAGCTATATCAGGGAGCGCTTAAAAGAAAAGCTGCCTGCCTGGACCATTTTTTCCGCCGGGGCGGAATATGCTTCCGACAATGCTGTCGGCCTGGCCGTGCAGGCAGCGCGGGCCTATAAATATGCCTTAATGATTGCAAAAGATTAAAAGGAATTTATAAAAAGATGCCGAAGATTTTACATTGGGATAAGAAAATATTTCTAACAAGAACAATAGCCGCAAAAGGGCTTTGTGGTTTTTAGTGGGGAGAGAGAGGGATAAATGTCCAAGGTATTTTTCAGCAGCTGGAACGGAAAAATTGTCGACGAGCGTGAAAAACTGTTAGATGAACGTATTGAACTCCGGGATCTTGATATACCCGCAACTTATGATCGAAAAGATTTAAAAGCGATGATCGGCTGGGCGGGGTTGATCATATCCGATCCGGAAGTAAATGTAGTTAGTGCATTGAAAGAGTATTTTATAAAAGTCCAGGATAAATCCTGCGGGCGCTGTATCCCCTGCCGGGCCGGAAGCAAAGTTATTGCCGACCGCCTGGAAAAGATCACAGCCGGCAGCGGCAGCGAAGCAGACCTCCTGTTTTTAGAAGAGATGGCGGCGCTGATAAAAGAAAGCTCACTATGTGAACTGGGTATCTCTTCCCCGATTCCCCTGATCCATGCCCTCGAGTACTTCAGGGAAGATTTTAGCGCCCTGGTCAGCGGATCCGGGGTTGCCGCCGAGAACAACTTCGATTACCACCCGATCATGACCGCTCCATGCCAGAACGGGTGCCCTGCGCATATCAATATCCCGAAATATATCGCCTGTATCAAGGATGGCAATTATGAGGAAGCCCTGGCCGTGAACCGCGAAAAGACCCCACTGGTCGGAACGCTCGGCCGGGTTTGCGTCCACCCCTGTGAATCGAACTGCAACCGCCAGCCTTACGACCAATCGCTCTCGATCAGGCTTTTGAAGCGCTTTGTTGCCGATTTCGGGGCTTCGAACAACTATGATCAAAAAAGGGAGCATCCCCGTCCTGCGCCAGATGCAGATCGGGTTGCCGTTGTAGGTGCCGGGCCCGCCGGCCTCAATGCGGCATACCAGCTGGCCCGAAAGGGATACGCGGTTACGATTTATGAAGCCCTGCCCATAGCCGGTGGGATGCTCGCTGTCGGTATACCGAGTTACAGGCTGCCGCGCGAGATTTTAAATGCCGAAATAAGCCTGGTTGAAAAGCTCGGCGTCGAAATTGTTTACAATACAAAAATCGGGGTTGATAAAACTATCGATCAGCTCTGGTCTGAAGGGTACAGGGCCATCTTTATCGCCAACGGTCTCCACGACAGCGCGACCATGGGTTGTGAAGGCGAAGATGCCTGTTATTTAGGTTATCTGCCGGGAGTGGAATTCTTACGGAAGCTTAACCTCGGAGAAACGGTCGAACTTGGCAGCAGTGTGGCTGTTATAGGGGGCGGAAACGTGGCCATGGATTGTGCCCGTTCTGCCGTCCGGCTTGGGGTAGAAGAAGTGCACCTGATCTACCGCCGCAGCAGGACTGAAATGCCGGCCAATAAGGCGGAAATTGATGCAGCGGAAGAAGAAGGGATTAAGTTCCACCTGCTGGCCAACCCAACCTGTATCCTCGAAGACGGCGGTTCAGTCAGCGGTATGGAGTGCGTAAAAATGGAATTAGGCGAGCCGGATGCAAGCGGAAGACGGCGTCCGATTCCGCTTGACGGCTCTGAATTCATCCTCAGTGCCGATACCGTAATACCTGCCATCGGGCAGGTAGCCGATTTCTGTTTCCTGGACAAAGAATGTTCTATTGATGTCACCAAATGGGGTACGCTGCAGGTTGATGAAGAAACCATGGCTACCTCGATACCGGGCATATTTGCCGGAGGCGATGCCGTGCTTGGCGCCAGGACAGTAATTGAAGCGATCGCTACGGCAAATCGGGCTGCCGAAGCGATCGACAGTTACCTGCGTGAAGGCAAAAGCGCTGTCGGAAGCAGGTTCAAGCTGGAACAACACATCGAAAACCTCGGTGTCTACAGTGAAGAAACAGTTCCCGCAGTGATTGGAAACAGGGAACGCCTGGAAGAAGAAGTGAGGCCGGTGGCTGAAAGGATGCAGGGTTTTGACGAAGCGGAACTTGGTTTTAAATGCCCTTCGGCTGTGATCACCGAAGCCGAAAGATGCATTACCTGCCTGCGTCTCGGCCTGGCTGTCGTTTCAGCGGGGAGGGCAAACGATGAATAAAACAATCGGATTAGAAATTGACGGTAAAAAAATATATGCGGAAACAGGAACAACCATTTTAGAAGCGGCCAGGCAGAACGGTATAACTATCCCGACTCTCTGCTTCCATCCCAGGGTAAAGCCTCTCGGCCACTGCCGGGTCTGCATTGTCCTTATTGAAGGGTTGGATCGGCCGGTTACCTCCTGCGACAATCCGGTAACGGAGGGAATGAAAGTTACCACGAATACCCCTGAACTGACGGCAATGCGCAACAGTATCCTGGAACTTTCCCTGGCTACCCATCCGTACAAAGACTGCCTGACCTGTGTTCGGACAGGGACCTGCGAGCTGCAGGAAAATGCCTACCGTTTTCAGACAGACCTGCCCGAACAACTTGAACGCGATATCCCCGCTGAAGATGACGGGGACAACTATTATATTGTCAGGGATGAAGAAAAATGTATTCTATGCGGGCGGTGCATTCAAATATGCCGCTCGGGGCCGGGAGCCTTCGTCTACGAAATGATTAACACAGGAGTCAATACGAGGGTAGTGCCTTACCGTGACGGCAAAGAAGTCTCAATGGAAGAGGCTGGCTGCATCTTTTGCGGTCAGTGTGTCGATGTTTGTCCGGTAGCTGCCCTGACTGAGCAAGGCCGCAGCAGTGGGGGCAGAGAATGGGAGCTTTCTTCTGCTGCAGGGGTTTGCATCGAATGTTCGCTGGGCTGTTACCTGGAAAGGCAGGTATCCGGGGACAAACTAATTAAAGTAACGGTTCCTGCCGAAGGCGATAAGGTCAGCTGGCTCTGTATCCGGGGCAAATTCGGCCACCGGGAGCAAAACGGCGGCGATCCCCAGACCAATGCTTTAAAATTGAACCGGAAAAGCGGCGGTTATGAAGAAATAACCCCCGGCGCCGCCCTCGAACAGGCAGCCGGAGCGCTGCTCGCCATAAAAGAAAAACACGGAGCTGAATCCCTGGCGGTACTTTCATCAGGCCGGCTCAGTATCGAGGAAAACTACCTGCTGCAGAAACTGGCCAGGGATATCCTCGGCACGCCCAATGTGGATTTAGGTGCAGAAGCTGCCTGGGTAAAAGCTTTTAGCGGTATACAGGATACTGTCGGCATCGGGGTACCGGGGCCCACACCCGCTGAAGTCAGCAGGGCTGATTCAATATTAGTAATCGGCTCCGGCCTGGAAGAGAGCCATCCCGTTGCGGCTATGGCTGTCGGGCAGGCCGGGCGCTACGGCGATGCCGTGGTGATCAGGACGGCAGGCGGGGAAGAAATTCCTTCTGCCTGGAAAGGGATTCCTTTAGGGGTTGAGGATGGCTCGGAGGTACAATTAACAAGGGCGCTCCTGGAAATGGTGCGCGGTGGAAATAGCGAAGAAATTGCTGCAAAAACTTCTTTTAACCGGGCAGATCTTGAAAGAATAGCCGACCTGATTACCCGGCCGAAAAGCTTTCTTGTTGTTTGCCCTTCCTATATTAACAATGCCGACCCTGATGCGGTGAAAGCCCTGCTTGACCTGGCCAGGGAAAGCGGCTTGATCGAAAAAGGGCGCAGCAGGATGCTGCTTTTATCAGCATACAGCAACGCCGCCGGGGTTCTGGCTGCTGGGGGCACCCCTGCAGCAGGCCCGGGTTTTACACCCTTAACCGGCGACAGCGGATTAAACAGGGCCGGGATTGCCGCTGCAGCTAAGGCAGGCAAAGTAAAAGGGGTTTTGAATTTCGGTTCGCTTGACCCTGAATTGAAGGCAAAGAACCCCGGGTTCCTGGTCGCGGCAGGCGTACCCCGGGAAGATGGCGGGGAAGCCGATCTTCTGCTGCCCGCACAGGGCGTCGAGACAAAGGAAGGTTTGTTTATCAATGCTTCCGGCATGACCCGCTTAAACCGGGCCGCTCTTAAACCCGGCGGGGAGGACATTGAGGATTGGCGCCTGATCTGTGAACTGGCCCGCCATTTGGGTGCGAAATGGAACTATGCATCCCTGGAAGAAGTCCGGGAGGAGATGGAGGCCTGATTGCAAAATAACATTTCTGTCCTAAAAGTTTCAGAGATAAACCGCTATGTCAAGGGGTTGATTCACGGAGATCCCCGCCTGCGCGACCTGTGGGTAGGGGGCGAATTGTCCAACTTCAAGCACCATCGATCAGGCCATATGTATTTTACTTTAAAAGACAGCAAGTCTTCCCTGCGCTGTGTATTTTTTCGCAGGGAGAATGCACGTTGTCTTTTTAAGCCCTCCGATGGCATGGAAGTAATCCTGCACGGCAATATATCAGTTTATGAACCTGATGGTGTCTACCAGCTCTATGTCAGCGAGATGGAGCCTGCCGGCATGGGGTCACTTTTTCTTGCCTTCGAACAGCTCAAAAAGAAACTGGAGCAGGAAGGCCTCTTCCGGCCTGAGCATAAAAAAAAGATCCCGGCCCTGCCCCGCAGAATTGGCCTGGTAACTTCTACGACCGGGGCAGCTTTACAGGATATCCTGATCACGGTTAAAGCCCGCTATCCCCATGTTCACCTGGTTGTGGCGGAAAGCCTGGTCCAGGGCCCGGGAGCCGGGTCTGACATCGTCCGGGCTCTTGGCCTGTTAAACCGGCGCAAGGATATTGACGTGATTATTTTAACACGCGGTGGCGGTTCTCTTGAGGACTTGTGGCCGTTTAATGAAGAAATGGTAGCCCGGGCCATTTACCGCTCGGAGGTCCCGGTTATCTCGGCCGTAGGCCATGAAACCGACTTCACGATTGCTGATTTTGCCGCCGATCTGCGCGCGCCGACCCCGACAGCGGCCGCCTCGGCTGCCGTCCCCGACCTGGGGGATCTGCTTGACGTCCAGGGTCAGCTTCGGGAGAGGGCTGCATTAGCCCTGAAAAGGCGGCTGCAGAGGGAAAAACAGGCTCTTGATCATATAGTCAGCGAACGTTTCTTTGCCCTGCCGGCCAGGCGGATCAGGATGTCAAAAGAAGCGCTCGGTCAGCTGGACAGAAAACTGCGCCGTGAAATTGTCCGTGTCCTGCAGTACAAAGGGATGAGGTTGCAGGGCCTGAATGACAGGCTGGAAAGCTACAGCCCCCTTAAAGTTATGAGCCGGGGTTATTGTTACTGCAGAAATGAAGAGGGCAAGATTATCCGGTCAGTAAAAGACCTGGAGCCGGAAGGAATCCTGCAGTTGAGTTTCAGCGACGGGCGGGCCCGCTGCCGCACTGAAGAGATTGAGGAGGGCAGGATCGTTGACAAATAAAAAACCGGAAAAGATGAATTATGAAGAGGCCGTGCAAAAATTAGAAGAAATCGTTGAGCGCCTGGAAGATACCGACATCCCCCTTGAAGAATCGCTTGCAGCATTCCAGGAAGGGATTGCCCTTTCCCGGTACTGCAGGGAAAAACTGGCAGAAATTGAATACAGGGTGGAATACCTGCTCAAAGAGGAACAGCAGGCTCTGGGCGCCGACGATTGTGAACAGGGTAACACCACTCAAGAGGGAGAAGATTGATGATTGATATTGAACGCTTCCTGGAGGTTGAAAGAAAAAGGATCAACCTCGCCCTGGGTCAGTATTTCCCTCCGGACGCTCCTCCTGCGGTTAGCGCTGCTATGCGCTACAGCCTGGAAGCCGGCGGCAAGCGGCTCAGGCCGATCCTGACCCTTGCCGCAGCGAAAACCCTGGGCTCAGAAGATGATGCAGACCTTGAAGTGGCCTGTGCCCTGGAATTTATACACACTTACTCACTGATTCATGATGACCTGCCGGCTATGGACGACAGTAATCTGCGACGGGGTATACCCTCCTGCCACCGTGTTTACGGTGATGCTATGGCGATCCTGGCCGGAGATGCCCTCCTGACCCTTGCTTTTGAAACAGTGGCGGGGTACGGCAGCAGGGAAGGTTATGAAAGAAAAGCGGTCCGCATTGCAGCAGAACTTTCTGCCGCCGCCGGGGCAGCGGGGATGATCGGCGGGCAGGCCCTGGATCTTGACGCGGAAGGCAGGGATATTTCCCTTTCTGAAATAGATAGAATATCCGCGCTTAAAACAGGCGCCCTGTTGAGGGCGGCCGCAGCCTGCGGGGGGATTGCCGCAGGTGCTACAGAACAGCAGCTTAAAGCCCTCAGGGCTTACGGTTCCAATATCGGCAAAGCCTTTCAGGTTGTTGATGACCTGCTTGATTATGAAAGCACCACGGAAGAACTGGGTAAGCCGGCCGGGGCAGACCAGGTCCGTTTCAAGGCCACCTATCCAGCCTTCTTTGGCCCGGAAGGAACTAAAAAAAGGGCGGAGTCATTCTACAACGAAGCGTTGTCAGCGTTAAACGAACTTGATTGCCCTGCCGGCCTCTTGAAAGGGCTGGCCAAAAAAATAATTGACCGCAAAAAGTAAATACGGCCAACCCGGTGCTGTTCAGAAGCAGGACCCGGGATATAGATTATTTAGGGTGTGTTTTCAATTAAGGAGTTTGTGGCATTCAGCAGGAAGCTGGATGTTTTGAACCGGCCAGAGCTGCCTCAAAGCGGCTGCCGGTTCCCGGCTCCGGGATTATCATTAATAGGAGGTTGGTTATTATGTCAATGGCAGAGAAGAGCAGCAGTTATTTTTTGGATGTGCTGGCATCGAAAGCCCCGGTACCCGGCGGCGGCGGGGCGGCAGCAATGGGCGGGGCGATCGGTATGGCTCTCTCGAACATGGTCGGCAACCTGACCGTGGGGAAAAAGAAGTTCGCCGATGTTGAAGATGAAGTTAAAGAACTGCTGGAGCAGGGGTATCAGATCATTGAAGATCTGAAAGTCCTGATCGACAAAGATGCTGAAGTATTTGAACCGCTTTCCAAGGCGTACGGCTTACCAAAAGAGACCGCAGAACAGGCTGCGCACAAGGCAAAGGTTATGGAAGAATGTTCAAAAGATGCCTGTTCCGTGCCCCTGGAAATTATGCGCAAATCCTATGCGGGGATAAAAATACATGAAAGAATGGGTCAGATCGGCACAAAACTGGCCATCTCTGATGTGGGGTGCGGCGTCGCATTTCTAAAAGCAGCCCTGATCAGCGGCCAGCTGAATGTTTTAATTAACCTGGGCGCAATTAAAGACGACCAGTTTGTCAAGGAAACGGTGGCTGAAGTAGATCACCTGGTAGAAGAAGGAAGCAGGGTGGCTGATCAAACCCTGAATAGCGTGATTGAAAAATTCAAGTAGGCAGTTACCTGCTGCCGCAAGTTAGACACAAGCTGGCAAGACTGCTATAATTACTGCGGCATAAAGGTGTTTATTTAAGGTCTATCAATAAAGTAAGAGAAAGGGGTTATTGTTTGATGACAAAAGTAATTGATTGTGTAGCAATTGGCGAAGAAATTATGCAGGAGATTCAAGAGGAGACCAGCCAGTTAAAAGCGAAAGGAATTACTCCCGGAATTGCCACCCTGCTGGTTGGGGACGACTTTGGCTCCAAGATGTACCGCGGCCAGGTTGAAAAATTCTGCGAAGAAGCGGGCTTTAACTATGTTAACAAGATTCTGCCTGCCGAAGCCACAGAGGAGCAGGTTAAGGAAGCTGTTCTGGAATTAAATGCAGACCATGAAGTAAGCGGTATTTTGCCCCTGCGTCCGTTTCCCGAGCATATTTCGGACTACGCTGTAATTAATTCGATTGATGTAAACAAAGACATCGATTGCTTCCACCCCTTCAATATGGGCAGGCTGACGCTTGGTGAAGCAACATTCCCGCCGGCAACCCCTGCTGCGGTTATAGAAATCCTGGAGCGTTTTGCCCGCAAAGAAGACAAAGTTGACCCGAAAGACTTCTTCGAAGGCGCCGAAATTGTCGTTGTCGGCCACTCCAACACCGTGGGCAAACCGATTGCCCTGTTGGTGCTTAACCGCAATGCAACCACCAGCGTTACACATGTTTTCAGCAGCATGAAAGGCAACCTGGAGAAGCACACCACAGGAGCCGATATTTTGATAGTCGCCGCCGGAAAAGCCGGGTTGATCGGCCCAGAGCAGGTTAAGGAAGGCGCAATCGTAATTGATGTCGGTATCAACCGTGTCAAGGTATTTGATGAAAAAGGCGAGCCTGTGCTAAATGAGAAGGGAAAACAAAAGTCTAAAACCGTAGGCGATGTCAGTTTCGAAGCAGTTAAAGGTAAAACAAAGGCAATTACGCCTGTCCCCAAAGGCGTTGGCTCAGTTACCAACAGAATGCTGATGAAAAACGCCCTTAAAGCATGTAAAATACACTACAAAATACTTTAAGGCAGCCCGGTCTGCTGCCTGGTCTCACTTGAGAACAGCAGCGCGTTGTGCTATAATATTTTGAACAATGGACATAAGTGGTGCAGTATTCTAGTTGGCGCCCCTCTCCGAAAACGGGCCTAAAAATCCGTTAAGGGCACATCGATGAAGTTCCTGGTGGTGGCCGCCGACGCCCAGTTGGGGGCTGCTGCTGGGAGTTAAGAAGGATGGGGCGATCTACAATGGCATGTAGGCGTTGACCCTACCTTCGCGGAGACCCAGTGCCGGTAGCATATTGTTAACAGCAAAACTGCTACTGCCTGGGTATGAACCTGTATGCGGTACAAAGCTGTGTACAGCGTAGCCTGCCCTGAGTGGGATAGGTGGAGGGAGCTCCGGCTCCTTAAACCTATTCTGCAAAAGGGGCTAGGGGAGATCAGGCGTCAGGGAGGAAATCTTCTAGACTGCTCTCGAAGGAGAAGTAAACCAGGGATTAAAGTGTGAGCTAAGTGGTAATCCAGCTCTGCTGATGGCGACACAGCGGGGGTAGTCTTAAAAGGGAACTGCCTGCTCGGCGACGACAGGTGACTGCCCGGGAAATCCTGCTGGACCTAAGCCGCAAAGTTTACCTGGTTTACTACCACTTATGTTTTTTTGTATAAAGGTGATGAAGTTTGGCTAATAAAAGTAAAAGCCGCCGACGTGCACGCTGGGTTATCCTGATTTCTATTTATACTTTTTTTCTCGCCATCATATTCGGATTTGTTACCCAGTATTTTTTAAATGAGATCCAGTCTCTGATCGCTTCTTTTGCCCTGTTATTCATGGTAGTTGCCCTGGGGGTTATCTTTGACCTGATCGGCACGGCTGCAGCGGCGGCCAAAATAGGCCCGTTAAATGCCAAGGCTGCCCGCAGGGTGGTCGGGGCGCGGCGCGGGGTCTACCTGGTTAAGAATGCAGAACAGGTTGCAAACTTCTGTAATGATGTTGCCGGCGATATCAGCGGGGTAGTCAGCGGAACGCTGGCGGCAATTCTTGTTTACAGGCTGGTGGTGACTGTACCAGTCGATCAGGCTGAATTCTACCTTGGGATCCTGCTGACTGCCCTGGTTGCAGCCCTGACAGTGGGCGGCAAAGCATGGGGAAAGATAGTGGCGATCAATTATTCGACAGAGGTAATTCTGATGGTCGGTTCTTTAATTACCAGGATGGAAAGACCCTTAGCCTGGTTCAGAAAGACGCAGTAAATATTCGGGGTGATTATGATTGATAACTTGATCAGCAGCTTAAACCTGCCTGACGATTTGGAAGGCCTGGATACAGCCCAACTTGAAAAGGCTGCTGCAGAAGTCCGTAAATATATGACCCGGACTGTTGCCGATAACGGCGGTCACCTGGCTGCCAGCCTGGGGGTTGTCGAATTGGCGCTTGCCCTGCACAGTACTTATAAAAGCCCCCGCGATAAAATTATCTGGGATGTCGGGCATCAGAGTTACCCGCATAAATTGCTGACCGGGCGCTGGAAACAATTTCCGACCCTGCGCAGGTTGGGCGGTCTTTGCGGTTTTCCCAAGCCAGCTGAAAGCGAACATGATCCTTTCCTCACCGGGCACAGCAGCACATCAATTTCCGCAGCGCTCGGTTTAGCCAGGGCGCGCGATCATCACGGCGACGATTACAAGGTAATCGCGGTAATCGGCGACGGCGCCCTCACCGGGGGGATGTCCTTCGAAGCCCTGAACCATGCGGGCCATATTAAGGCCAACATGCTGGTTATCCTCAATGACAACAAAATGTCGATCAGTTCAAATGTGGGCAGCATGTCCTCCTACCTGGGACGAATCCGTTCCGATCCCAAGTATTCCAGGTTAAAGCGGGATTTTGAAGTATTCGTTAACAAAATACCGCTGATCGGGAAACAGCTGATTAGTTCTGCCGAAAGGGTTAAGGGCGGACTGAAGTACCTCCTGATGCCCGGTATGCTTTTTGAAGAACTCGGTTTTACTTATTTTGGTCCGGTAGACGGTCACAATATTGCTGCCATTAAAAATATTTTAAAACAGGCCGATAAGATGAACGGCCCTGTTATAGTCCATGTTGTAACTGAAAAAGGCAAAGGCTACCATTTTGCCGAAAAATCCCCGGAAGCGTTTCACGGGATCGGGCCTTTCGATTTAAGTAACGGTGTGCCGTTGAAAAAAAAGCAAAACCCCACCTATACCGATGTCTTTGGCAGCGCCCTTCTGGAAATGGCGCGTGAAAACCCAAAAATTGTCGCCCTGACTGCGGCAATGACATCGGGGACCGGTTTGAAGAAGTTCTCCGAAGAATTCCCCGATCGTTTTTATGATGTCGGAATTGCAGAACAGCACGGGGCAACCCTTGCCTCAGCGCTAGCTGCCGGGAAAATGCGCCCTGTATTTGCAGTTTACAGTACTTTCCTGCAGCGGGCTTACGATCAAATACTGCATGATACCTGCCTGCAAAAACTGCCCGTTGTCTTTGCCGTGGATCGGGCCGGAATTATCGGTGAAGACGGTGAAACGCACCAGGGCCTGTTTGATTTGACTTACCTGCGGACCATGCCCCACATGTCGATTATGGCCCCGGCTAATGAAGATGAATTGCAGCATATGCTGAAAACCGCTTTTGACTATGAAGGCGGCCCGGTGGCAATTCGCTATCCCAGGGATAAAGGAGTCGGGATTGAACTGACCGCTCCGCAGATCCTGCCCTGGGGTAAAGGCGAACTGATCAGGCAGGGGGAAGACCTGCTGATTATTGCGGCAGGGTCGGTTGTAAATTCAGCCCTGGAAGCTTCAGAGAAGCTGTTTTGGCAGGGTATCAAGGCGGCAGTAATCAATGCCCGCTTCGTGAAACCACTGGACGAAGAATTGATTTTAAGCTGGGCCGGAAAATGCCACAGGGTAATGACTATTGAAGAAAATGTGCTCGCCGGCGGATTCGGCAGCAGCATACTGGAACTTTTTGAACAAAAAGGCCTCAGGGTCCCCGTAAAACGCCTGGGAGTCGGAGATTGCTTTGTCGGGCACGGGACAAGGGCAGAAATGCTTGCCTGCTGCAGCCTCGATACGGAAAGCATTTATGACGAAGCCCTCGACTTTGTCGGGCCTGAAGCTGTCAAAGGTGTGACTTAAAGCTGAAACAGCAAAAAAAAAGACTGGATCTCCTGTTAACCGAAAGGCGGCCGGATTTAAGCCGGAACCGAATCCGGGCTGAAATAATGGCCGGCAATGTAACTGTCGACGGCAGAGTTGTCGACAAACCGGGTACTATGCTCAACGAAAGCGTCGAAATCCGGCTTCGTGAGGTTGAAAACCGCTATGTCAGCCGGGGAGGCCTGAAGTTGGCAGGTGCCCTGGAAGGACTGTCGATTAATGTTGAAGGCCTGGTAATCCTTGATGTGGGCGCTTCAACCGGCGGCTTTACCGATTGCCTTTTGCAAAAAGGGGCAAAACTGGTTTACGCCCTTGATGTCGGTTACGGCCAGCTGGCTTTTAGTTTGCGCAGTGATCCGCGTGTTGTGACAATGGAACGCTTTAATGTCCGCTCCCTGAAAGAAGATGATCTGGAAATCAAGCCTGACCTGGCCGTAGTTGACGTGTCATTTATTTCCCTGGCCAGGGTGATTCCCGTGATTGCCGGTATCGGTATCCCGGCTGTGCTGGCCCTGGTAAAACCGCAGTTTGAAGCGGGCCGCGCTGAAGCAGACAGGGGCCGGGGAGTGATTCGCGACCCTGAACTGCACCGGCGGGTTTTAGACGAAACTGCAGCCCGTGCCTGTCAATCTGGTTACTGCTGCGCAGGAATTGCATATTCCGGGTGGCCGGGTCCCAAAGGCAATATCGAGTATTTTGTTTATCTTAAAAACAGGGAAAATGACCGCTGTACATGTCTGCAGGATCTTGGTGAACTGGCGGCAGAAGTGGTCGGCAGTGCCCATCGGGAACTTAATGTAAAGGGCAGTTAGTCTTACTGACTGCGGCATTCGGCCCGGCGGAAAAACCCTGGCCCAGCTTTTCCATGGCCTGCAGCGTAGAGGTAAGGAACTGCTTCGCTAACAGCTGGAGGAGAACCGCAGGTTAGCTTAATTGCTCCCTGTTTTTTTAACGTTCTCTGCCGGGTGAGGGCAGGATCTGATTGTACAGCGCCGAATTTAAGGTAGGTAAGATGGTGCTTGTTTACAGGAGGGCTTAAGTGAAAGATATAGGGATAATCCCCAACTGGCACAAGAAAAACTCAACCCTGGTTGTCGAAAAGATAACCCGTTTCTTTGACCAGCGGAAGATCAAACTGCAGGTTGCCGATAAGCACCTGGCTGATTTTTACAGTGAAGTGTCTCTTTCTGAACAGCTCAAAGGCTGGCGGGATAACCTGCAGCTGATCATTGTTGTCGGCGGCGACGGTACTATTTTACGCGTTGCCAGGGATCTGGCCTGCTGGGATGTTCCCGTGCTCGGGATTAACCTGGGCCAAAAAGGATTTTTAGCCGAAATTGAAGTCGAACAGATGGAGCGTTTCCTGCAGTACATTGCCACGGGACAGTACGGGTTCCAGGAGCGAATGATGATGGAAACCCGGCTTATGCGGGGCGATGATGAGCTGGGCAGCTACCTGGCTCTAAATGATATTGTAATATCGAGGGGGCCTTTCTCGCGGATCATCAAGGTAGAGGTTCACGTCAATAAAGACTACATGGAAAGTTACTCAGGTGACGGAGTCATAGTTGCCACCCCGACAGGTTCAACCGGTTATTCGCTTTCTGCCGGCGGGCCGATCGTGAACCCTTCTATGGATTTATTTGTCGTTACCCCGATCTGCCCGCACAGCCTCTATAACCGTTCAGTAATTATTAACGGCGATGATGTAATGAAACTCACGGTCGATTCCCGGATGGTCCAGGTGGTCCTGACTGTAGACGGCCAGGTTCGCTTTGCCCTGGAAGACAAAGATCAAGTCATCGTCCGCCGTTCGGGGTACAGGATAAAAATGGTCTGTTTCCACGACTACTCTTTTTACAGGATGCTGCACCAGAAACTAAAAGCCTGAAACAGCGGGCCCTGTGCAGGAACCCGGTCTGATTAACCGGTAGCGTTGAAAAGCTGGGCATAAAATTGTAATAGCAGCCGGGTCGCGCATTTCGTCGACGGTTAAAGCAGTTTCCATCTGTTGAACCTGCTTTATGCCGGATTGTGAAGGGTTCTGCCCGCGGGTTAATAAAACACAATAAACAGGGGGTTCATGGATGTTTGTTCAGTTGAGGGTTGTCAATTACGCTCTAATCGAAGATCTGACCTTGAACTTTAATCCCGGTTTGAACATTCTCAGCGGTGAAACAGGAGCAGGTAAGTCTATTGTGATTGGGGCAATCAACCTGCTGCTCGGTGAAAGGGCTGCTGTCGAGCAGATCCGCCAGGGGCAGGAATCCGCTTATGTTGAAGGCATGATCAACTGCGAGCATGTCTTAAAAGACAAGATCGAAAAAATTCTGGAAGATGCCGGGATAGCAGGCGGCGGGGAGTTAATCATTGCCCGCGAAATTTATCGCACCGGGCGCAGCGTGGCCAGGGTAAACGGCCGCGCCGTTCCCCTGTCATTCCTGAAAGATATTGGCCAGCTCCTGGTTGACCTTCACGGGCAGCATCAGCACCAATCCCTTTTGCGCCCCGATCAGCACCTGGAACTGCTTGATTCGTTCGGCGGACCGGAAGTAGCCGTGGCGCGGGAAAGTGTGGCCGACTTTTATAAAATTTGGCAGGGCAAAAAAAAAGAACTCGCTGCTCTGGGTGAAAACAGCGCTGAGCGGGAGCGGAACATAGATATCTTTACTTTCCAGCTTAAAGAGATCAGGGATGCCGGGATTGAGCCCGGGGAAGACGAGGAGCTGGCCGGGCGGGAAAAAATACTCGCTAATGCTGAAAAGATATGCACGCTGACTGCCCGGGCCTATGCTGATATATATGCCGGCGAAGAAGACAGTCCTGTCGAAGCCCTGATCGATCGCCTGAACAGGTCGTCTGCCCTGCTGACTGAAGCAGCAGGCATTGATCAGGCCCTGTCCCCGCTGCTTGAGCTGCTCGAAACTGCTTCAGCCCAACTGGAAGAGGCTTCTCATCAACTGCGCGATTACCAGTCAAAGTTCGAGTTTGAGCCAAATGAGCTGGCCGCTATCCAGGAACGGTCGAACCAGATAAACAGCCTTAAACGAAAATACGGGGGCACTATTGAAGAAACCCTCGCTTTTGCCGATAAACTGGAAGAGGACATTGAACGCCTGCAGAACAGCGAAGCCCTGGCCGGGCAGGTTGAGAAAGAAATCGCTGAGCTGGAGGAAAGACTGGCTGAACAGAGCGGTAAGCTGAACAGCCGGCGCCGTGAAACAGCCAACAGGCTGGAAGGGCTGCTTGAAGAGTGCCTGGAAGAACTGGCCCTGGCCAATGCCCGTTTCGAAGTAAAACTGGCCAACCGGGAGGCATATTCCCCAAGGGGCACCGATCATGTTGAGTTTATGTTTTCAGCTAACAGGGGTGAGGAAGTTAAACCTTTAGCCAAAATTATTTCCGGCGGCGAGGTGTCGCGGGTTATGCTGGCTCTAAAAACAATTCTGGCCAGGCAGGATCTTGTCCCGACCCTGATCTTTGACGAAGTCGATTCAGGAGTCGGCGGGGCCACGGTGCAGAAAGTGGCTGAAAAACTGGCCCATTTATCCCGTCACCACCAGGTAATGTGTGTTACCCACAGTGCGCAGATCGCTTCAATGGCCGACAGCCACTTTCGCCTTTACAAGGAAACTGTCGGGGATAGAACTTTAACCCTGGCTGACACCCTAAAGGGTTCGGAGATCAGGGAAGAATTGGCCAGGATGCTTGACGGCGCCAGCATCGACCAGGTCGGCTTGCAGCATGTTGACAACCTGCTGGAAAGAGCTCAGCGATTTAAGAAAGAAACAGTTAACTGAAGCTTTTAAGGAGGCCTGCCATGCGACTGGAAAATATGATGACCTCTAATTATTCCACGTTGAAAGCGGACGACAGCCTGCAAAGCGCTGTCAACCTGCTGCGCAACAGCAGGCGCGACGGGCTGCCGGTGCTGCATGAAGACGGTTCCCTGGCCGGTATCTTCACCAAGACCAACCTCTATGATGCTTTAATCAGTAATAACTCCCTGGATAGTGCAGTCAGCAGGTTTTATAACCGTAACGTGGTAAAAATTTCGAAAGACCTGACCTACAGCGAAGTGATTGAAGCTGTCCGCCGTATTCCGGTCGGAACTGGGGTCGTGGTCGATGCCTGTGACAGGGTAGTGGGCCTGTTTACCAAGGTCGAGCTGATTACTGCCCTGTTTAAAGAAGAGCGGCTCCTGAACACCAGGCTTAACGCCATGTGTCAGGCCATGCACAATGCCATCGTATCGGTTGACGAAACAGGCAGGATTAACTTTATTAACCGCTCGGCAGGCCAGTTGTTTTCCATCAATCACGACCAGGTCCAGGGCAAACCCCTGGATGAAATACTGCCCGGCTTGGAAATTGGGAAAGTTCTCGAGACAGGGCTTGTTGAAATCGGGGCCAATTATACAGTCGGTGAGACCACGACCATGGTCAACAAGACACCTTTACTGGACAACGGCCGGGTGGTCGGGGCCATTGCCATATTTCAGGACATCACCGAACTGGAATCGATTGCTGAAGAAATGGGTACTGTTAAGCGGTTGAACAGGACCCTGCAAACAGTCCTTGATATCGGCTACGATGCCCTGGTAGTTGTTGACGAACAAGGTTCAGTTATCCTGGTCAACCGCACATTTTTAGACTTTGTCCGTCTTGAAGAGGAAGCAGTAATGTTCCGCCCCGTCAGTGAGGTGCTTCAAAACAGCCGCCTGCACGTCGTGGTAAAAACAGGGATTCCGGAGCTCAACGATATTCAGTTCATCGACGGCAAACCTTACGTGGTTTCCAGGCTGCCCATAGTCAGGGACCAGCAGGTAATCGGCGCGGTAGGCAAAATCAGTTTCCGCCGTGTTGATGAACTGCGTGAACTGGCTACCCGGCTGGAAACTATGGATAGCCGCCTGGCCCATTTTCAGGAAGAGCTGAAAAAAGCGCGCTACAGGGAACGCCCATTTCATTTTGAAGATATTATCACCATTAATCCTGCTATGCAGGCCTTGATCTGGGAAGCGCGGCAGGCTGCCCAGGGTTTGTCGACGGTTTTAATCAGCGGGGAAAGCGGCGTGGGCAAAGAACTTATGGCCCAGGCCATCCACCAGGACAGCCAGCGCAGCAGCGCACCGTTTGTGAAGGTCAACTGTGCGGCAATTCCTGAGAACCTCCTCGAATCGGAATTTTTCGGATATGCGGAAGGCGCTTTCACGGGGGCCAGCAAAAGCGGCAAGGAAGGCCTTCTCGACAGGGCAGACGGTGGCACCCTGTTTCTGGATGAGATAGGCGATATGCCGCTGTCTTTGCAGGGGAAACTTTTAAGGGTTTTGCAGGATCAGGCTTACGAACGTGTCGGCGATACGGCGACAATCAGAGTTAATATCCGCTTTCTAGCCGCGACCAACCAGGATCTCGAAAGTAAAGTAAAAGACGGCAGTTTCCGGAAAGATCTCTTTTACCGCCTTAATGTAATCCCCATCCCGATCCCCCCTCTGAAGGATCGGGTTGAAGATATTAAACCACTGGTTTATGCTTTCCTGGGCAAGTATAATAAAATATTCGGCATGCAGGTCGGCGATATAACCAGGGAAGCCATGGCAGCCCTGCGTTCATATTCCTGGCCGGGCAACATTCGCGAGCTGGAAAACGTAATCGAGAGGGCTATGAATTTCTCTGTGGATCAGGTGATCGGCCTGGAGCATTTGCCGCCGCAGTTAAGGACCGGTTCCGGCCCCGGGAGCCTCAATGCCGGGCATGGATCGCTTCCCCGCAGAGAAACTCCGGCCACCGGGATGCCGGCCTACCGCCGGGAACGGGAAGCCAGGGAACGTGAAACAATAGCAAAGGCCCTGCAGCAGGCAGAAGGCAATAAGAGCGAGGCTGCCCGTATTTTAGGCATCAGCCGCTCATGGCTCTATCGAAAGATATCCGGGCTTGGCCTGGAATAAGCCCCGGCAGGTGAGCAAAGGCAAATAAAAGGGAGGTTGTCCAATGGATTTTGAACTGACTACCGAACAGCTGGCTATGCAGAAAATGGCCCGCGAATATGCAGAAAAAGAAATTGCACCGATTGCATCGGAATATGATGAAAAAGAAGAGATGCCGGTTGAACTGATTCGCAGAATGGTTGCCGAAGGTTTTGCCGCGGTCAGTGTCCCAGAAGAATACGGGGGAGCAGGGATGGACGAAGTAACTGTCTGCCTGGTTACCGAGGAACTGGGCCGCGGTTGTGCCGGCATTACAACCGGGATATGCACTAACTCCCTGGCCATGCTGCCGATTCAACTGGCCGGCAGTGAAGAACAGAAGAAAAAATACCTGACCGCCTTGTGCGAAGGTAAACTGGCCTCGTTTTGCCTTACTGAGCCGAATGCCGGATCTGATGTCAGCTCTATATCGACAACGGCAACTAAAGAAGGTTCCGAATATGTAATTAACGGAACTAAGTGTTTTATAACCAACGGGACTTATGCTGATTATTATGTGGTGTTCGCAATTACCGATTCGGCAAGAGGGGCCAGGTCGCTGACTCCCTTTGTGGTCGAGAAGGGCTCCGCCGGGCTGGATGCCAGCCGTAAAGAAAAAAAGATGGGTATTCGCGCCAGCAATACCGCGGTGGTTGTCTTCGATCAGGTCCGCGTGCCTGAAGAGAATATGCTGGGTAAACCGGGCGGCGGTTTCAGGGTGGCCATGGAAACCTTCGATATTTCAAGACCCATGATCGGCGCCCTGGCAGTAGGCCTGGCCCGGGCTGCCTACGAGGCAGCGGCAAAATATGCCCGGGAAAGGGTCCAGTTCGGGAAACCGATTATTCAGCAGCAGGCTATTCAATTCATGCTGGCCGATATGGCCATGGAAATCGAAGCAGCCCGCTCACTGGTCCTCTGCTCGGCAGGCAGGATCGGCAAGGGCAATAAAAATCTTTCCGCTTATTCGTCTATGGCCAAGTGCTATGCCGGGGATATGGCCATGCGCGTAACAGTCGATGCCCTGCAGGTTCTCGGGGGGTATGGTTACACCAGGGAGTACCCCCTGGAAAAATATATGCGTGATGCAAAAATTATGCAAATATATGAGGGGACCAGCCAGGTTCAGCGCCTGGTGATCGCCAACAATATAATTAACGGCAGGATTTAATTACGGCCCGGAACT
>SKOR01000028.1 GCA_007119965.1 Syntrophomonadaceae bacterium | reverse complement strand
CCCCCTGGAGCTTAACGGCAATAGATCAAAAATAATACTAGAAGATTTTTTCTTTTTTGGCAAACCCCTGGATGATAGTTTCTGGTTTGACTTTACCGACTACCCGGACATAGCAGTTAAATCCGGACCCGATTATGTCGGCAACTATTTTACCATTGACCAGTATGCCTTCACTTCGCAGGGAGTTGCCAGGCGCTATATTGATATCAGCAGCCCCTGGGGTCACGGCTACCTTATGGAGAATATGACTGTGACCGGCGCAGCTGAAGTTAGCGAAGCATTTAGCATGGAGAACCTAGAGCCGGGCAGCGATACGCAGGTTGACTGGTGGGTATTGTTCTAAACGAATTGCTTTTGTGCTGGCCAGAAAGAGATGCCAGTCAGAATGCAGACCGTTAACTGCTAATAATTACGACCAAAAATACGGCAGGATCCTGGGTGAAACCGCACAGGCCCTGCCGTTTTGTTTTGTGCCAAAAAGGTGTTTCAGGAACCGTCCCCGATACACCTTTATCCGCCGATGCTTTTGCGAAGCCTGTCGAGCAGTTCGCGTTTTTTTCCATCCTTGGCATCCCGGTAAGCATTTTCAATTTCGGTCAGCACTTCTGTCGGGTAGCCTTTGCGAAGCAGCTCGCTTTCCATTTGGGTCAGCAGGGCGTAGAAGGTTTCGTCGACGTTATTTTCTAAAATACGTCCCGCCTGGATATACTTGTTGGTAAGCCTGAAGCGATCTGCGCTGCCCGATTTTTCCTGGCGGTGGTATTCTTCGATGGCCTGCTCAAAGAGGCTTTCGAGGCGATTCAGAGCCTTGTTTTCCAGGGCCAGAAAGGCCGGTTCGTAGTTAGCGATAATCTCCTCTAAATCGGCACCGTCACCGGTGGCAGGCAGGTTGCCGAAATCGGTAAAGAAATCTGAACCAAACTGGGTCCGCAGCTGGCTTTCCAAAAAGGGGTTGTAACCGAGCACCATCGTGCCGGTCAAAACCAGCCCGGTCAGCACAAATATAGATATAACAATGATTGGCCATTTTCTGGATGAACGTTTTTTACGCCTGCGCGAAGTGCGCGGCCGGTACCTTCTCTCGCTCACTTAAGCTCCAACTCCCGTAAAATTATGTCGGTTTCCTCAAAGTTGAGGAAGTAGTAATACATCTCGCTGTCAATTCTTTCCTGGTAAACCCGTTCGCCTTCACCGGGCAGGATCACTGTCTCTATTTCGCCGGGATCGCGGTTGTACAGTACATTAGCCATATCGAGGATATCCCAGTCTTCCATGGTGGTGCAGACCTTGTCATCCAATTGCCCAACGATGAAGAGCAGCTCATCGGTGCCCAGTGTTTTGCACTGCTCCAGGATTGCCTTGAGCAGCCGCTGGTTGCGCAGCACCCGGTCCCCGGCCTGGCTGGTTGAGCCTTCTTCCGGGATCCGCGGGTTCTGGCGGTGGCGGGCGTAAACCAGGGCCTGGCTGCCCTCTAAGCGCTGCAGTCCGGTCGGCAGGGCCCCGCCTTCACGCAGGGCAAATTCGGGGGCCACTTCAATTTCTACCCCGCCGATTAAGTCAACCAGCTGCGTAAAGCCGTCAAAAGAAATAGTGGCATACGCGTGCAGGTCGATCCCCAGAAGATCTTCCACCGTCTGCGCCGTCAGCCGGGCCCCGGCGTGGTAGTCCTTCTCAGGGCCCATGCCGCGGTTATGGGCCCAGGCCAGGTGGTCCTGGCCGGAATCCTTACTGGCCCAATCCTGCCCGCTGACAAAGATATCTCTTTTAAGAGAGATAAGCGTGCTGTCATATGTTTTCATGTGGTAGGAAAGGATCATGATTAAATCGGACATGCCCTGGTTGTCGAGGCCGAGAAGAAGAATATTGGTGTGGTCTGCAGGTTCCCTGGGCTCCCACCCGGGGGCTTCAATATCATCTGCCCCGACGGCATCCGTCAGGACCTGGTCCCATTCGGCTTCTGCTGCCTGTTCCGTGGCAAAAAGGAGGTTGTGAGCCACAAAGCCGGCGGCGCCTAAGGCCAGTACAGAAAGAAGAAGCACCCAAAAGAGTGTTTCAGGTGATTTCCTGCGGCGGCGGGAACGCCTCCTGCGCCTTTTGCTTCTGATCATATGGCAACCTCGTTATTATTGCAGATAATTGCGGGCACATTTAAACGGGCCCTAAAGGAAAGGCCGTTTTCCGGCTGTCTTTAATGCGGCGCCGGTTGCTGAAGATGCAGATGCCTTGCCGCCGCCCAGGCACATTTATTTAACCTGCGCCCCTACCTGGCAGTGGAGAGATCTTTGCTACAGTTCAGCTTTGAAAAGTTTTAAACCGAATACCGCGCCAAGGGCCAGTACAGCGCCGATGATCGCCATTGAAGATGCCTGCATTCCGCCCGTTGGAGGGGTAGCCTGGGCTGCTGCAGCGCTGACAGTAACCTCTATGTCAGCTGTGAGGCCGCCGTCATCAGTGGTTGCCGTTACAGTCGCCGTCCCCGGGGCAACAGCGGTTATGGTCGCCGGGCTGTTTGCCGAAACGGTGGCAACGCCGGTATTGCTTGAGCTCCAGTCGATGTTCTGGTTCGTGGCCCCTTCCGGGCTGATCGTAGCGGTCACAGTTTGAGAATCGCCGACTACCAGCGTAAGTGAAGAGAGGTCCAGGCTGACGCTTTCCACCGCTACAGGACTGGCGTCGTTATCGTTGTCATCATCATTCGCGCCAACAGCGCCGCTAAAAGCCAGGATTACGATTAGCATTACGGCCATGACAGGATACAGTTTTTTCATTGCATTTCCTCCTTGGGAATTACCCATCTGCTAGTAGAATAATTCTGCAGCTTCATTTGAATATTGTAACATGTTTTACGCACATTTGAACAATTAATATATAAAACCCTTCCGCCCGTCCTATTTTGACCGCCGGAGGGACAATCGCTATAATAGGTAAGCAGGGTTATACATAACAGAAGATCCTGAATCAGCACCGGGGGGTTAAGCAGCAGCAACCATGCCATTAATGACACTTTCGCAAATTAAAAAATCATACGGCGCCGAAACCATCCTGAGCGGGATCACAATGCAGATCGAGCCCGGCGAAAAAGCGGGCCTGATTGGGCCAAACGGATCCGGCAAGACCACCCTGCTTAAAATTATCACCGGCGAGATAGAGCCCGACGAAGGGGCCCTGCACATGGCCCGTGGGGCTAAAATCGGCTACCTTTCCCAGGAACCGCCCGCCATCCCGCAGGGTACCCTGCGCAGCCACCTCGAACACCCGCTCAGGCATATCTTGGCCCTTAAAGATGAAATAGCGGCCCTGGAAGAAAAAATATCGGCCAGCGCCGAGGAAGACGGCAGCCCGCTGGAAGAACACCTGGAGCGCTATGCCGGGCTGACCTCCCGGTTTGAAGAGGGGGGAGGCTACCAGGTAGAAAGCAAGTTGACCGGGGTAGCGCGCGGCCTCGGCTTCAGCGAAGACGATTTCAACCGCGACATTTCAGGCTTCAGTGGCGGGGAGAAGACCCGCGCCCGCCTGGCCGGCCTGCTCCTGCAGGATCTCGACCTGCTCATGCTCGACGAACCGACCAACTTTCTTGACCTTTCCGCCCTCGAGTGGCTGGAAAAATACCTGCGCGACCTGCACTGCGCCCTGCTGGTTGTCTCCCACGACCGTTTCTTTCTCGATCGGGTGGTCAGCCGTATCTTCGCCCTGCAGGGCGGCCGGGTCAAATCATACAACGGCAATTACAGCGCCTACCAGCAGCAGCTCGAGCAGGAGCGCCTCAGCTCGGAACGCGATTACCAGCGCCAGCAGCTGCTCAGGGCCCGTGAAGAGCGCCTGGTCCGCGAAGCCAAGGCCGATGAGCGCTCCAAGCGCCAGGCCCGCAGCCGCCAGAAGCGCCTCGAAAAACTCGAACCGGTCGAAGGGCCGGCCCGCCGGGACCAGGGTTTCAAACTCGGCCTGGGTTACACCGGCCGCAGCGGTCAGCAGGTAATCATTTTCGACGGGGTCAAAAAAGAGTTTAGCGCTTCTGAAAACGATCTTGATCAAACAGGGGCAGGTGCAGGCGGCAGCGTCACCGCCCCGCAAAACAAGCTGCTCTTCAAAGATCTGAGCTTCGAAATCCGCTGGGGCGACCGGATTGCCCTGGTCGGCCCTAACGGCTCCGGCAAATCGACCCTGCTCAAACTGATCTCGGGAGCAATCAAACCTACCGCGGGCAAAGTCCGCCTCGGGCCCTCGGTCAGGGTGCTCTACTTTGACCAGGAGCAGGAGCAGCTCGTCCCGCGTCATAACCTGATCGAAACAATCACCTCGGCCTCAGATTTTGACATCAAGCAGGCCCGCAACCACCTCGGCCGCTACCTGTTCCGCGGTGACGACGTTTTCAAACAGGTTGGCGATTTAAGCGGCGGAGAAAAAAGCCGCCTCGCTTTAGCCCGCCTGGCCCTGAGCAGCGGAAACTGCCTGCTGATGGACGAGCCGACCAGCCATCTCGACCTTCCCGCCCTCGAAGGACTCGAAGAAGTCCTCGCCGGTTACCCGGGCACCCTGATTATCGTCTCCCACGACCGCTACTTTTTAAAAGGCCTGGCCAACCGCGTTTTTGAGATGGACCGGGGTAACCTGCGCATCCACAACCGCAGCTTTGACGAATACCTCGAGCTGAAAGAAAAGAGCGCCGCCGGGAACGGTAATAAGAGCGAAGATAAACAGGAAGAAAAGCGCAGGAGGCAGGAAGAGCACCGCCGCCGCCAGGCCGAAGAAAAAAAGCTGCGCCGCATAAAAGACGAACAGGCCCGCCTCGAGCAGCGCATCAGCGAAACAGAAGACGAAATTGCCCGGCTGGAAGACCTGCTCTCAGACCCCAGCCGCTACGGCGACCACACCGCCCTGGCCGGACTCGGAGCCGAGCTCGAAAAAGCGCGCTCCGATCTCTTCAAACTGATGCAGCAGTGGGAAGAAACCGCCGGCAAGCTGGAGTAAATGCCAAGGAAAGTGCGCTCCACCAGTACTTAGACGCGGGCCGTAATTTTAGCCCGCAAAAGAAACGCACGAAATTAATTGACACAAAGCGCACAAAAATGCAGCTACTTGAGATCGAAGAATACGCCACATTCAAAGATGAAGAGAACCTGGTTTCTTATCATTTTGCAGGCTTGCAGATTCCGCTTGGCGAGATACTCGAACAACAAAGGTCCTTATTCAACCAGGCGCTTTTCTTCTTGCCCGTCTCCAGTAAGAAACCCGGCGAACTCCCTGAGCACAAAGCTTCCCCGCCCCGGTTTGCAAACATCCTGCCCTAAAGCTATAATTGATCCAGTAAAAATATAGACTCAGGTGGTCGGTTATGCAGCAGGCAGAAGCTTTTTTAACAACCCGCAAAGAAGAAGATACCGCCTATGCCGGCGAAATGCTCGGGCGTATCCTGACCGGGCCGCTCACTGTCGCCCTGGAAGGTGAACTGGGTGCCGGCAAAACCGTTTTCGTGCGAGGCGCCGCCCGCGGCCTGGACGTTAAAGAACAGGTTTCGAGCCCGACCTTCGTGCTGCTGAAAATCTACCCGGGCCGCCTGCCCGTCTACCATTTCGATTTCTACCGCCTGTCAGGCGATGGTGACGAAGAGCTGGAGCTCGGGTTTGAAGAATACCTGCCCGGCGACGGGGTGGCCTTTATCGAGTGGGCCGGGCGCCTGCCGCACCTGCTGCCTCCCGATTACCTGCATGTGATTATCGAACTATTTCACGACCGTTTCGGCGATGGCCGCCGCTTAAGGTTCATCCCCCACGGCCCCGCCGCGGAGCAGGTAGTGGAGACGCTCAGCGAAGCGATAACCCGGCGCACCGACGGCAGCCTGCACAGGGAACAACCCGGTAGCTGAGCGGGTTGTGGCCGCTGCAAAATAAAGGAGCGAGTTACCTGATGAAGCAAGATGAACAGCTCAGAGAACAGGCAGAAAGCTCAAAAGAAGAAAAAAATCAGGCTGAACGCCGCGAAGAAAAGCCAGGCTTCCTGGACGGTAAACTTAAAAACAGGAAAGGAAAACTGGCCTTAATCCTGCTGCCCCTGCTAGTGATCGGTCTGCTCCTGGCCCTGTTTTATGAAAGAGAAGGGACCATCGCTTACGAAGAAGGAACCTACGAAGGCGAAATCAGGGGCTTTCAACCCCACGGGGAAGGGGTCTGGACCCACCCGGACGGGGACAGGAAGGAGGGTCTCTGGAAAGACGGCCTCCTGCACGGTTACGGCGTAGTCAGTCTCAGCGACGGGACAGAATATGAAGGCGAGTTAAAGGCCGGATTGATGCACGGCCTGGGCCTGGTCACCCGCCAGGACGGCGCGGTCTATGAAGGTGAATTTGTTGAAGGCCGGGCCCATGGCGAAGGTGAAGCAGCCTACGCGGACGGATCAACTTACCGGGGCGAATATAAGCACGGCCGGATGCACGGCAGCGGTGAATACATCCTGCCGAACGGGGCCCGCTACGAGGGCGAGTTTGAAGATGACCTGTTCCACGGCACCGGGGTCTGGACTCATCCGGACGGGCAGAAGTATGTCGGCGAATTTGAAAACGACCTCTTCCACGGGGAGGGCATACTGACCGATCCCGATGGAATGAGCTACGAGGGGCAGTTTAAAAAGGGCCACTTTCACGGGTCAGGTAAATTCACCTACCCCGACGGCACGGTATACGAGGGAGAATTTGTCGACAGCAAGTTTGAAGGCGAAGGGAAAATGCTTTATTCCGACGGAGCCGGGTATGAAGGCATGTGGAAAGACGGCCTGAGGCACGGCACGGGGAAAATGACATACACCGACGGTGTGGTATACGAAGGTGAATGGCAGGAGAACCAGTATCACGGTGAAGGAAAAATAACCTTCCCCGACGGCTCAGAGATTGAAGGTACCTTTGAAGAACACGAACTTGTAGAGTAGAAGGAGGAGGCCGGTAAAGCTGTTAATTCTCGGTATTGACACTGCAACCCTTTCCTGCAGCACAGCCCTGCTCCAGGACGGCACCCTGCTGGCTGAAATGACCCTCAACATCAAGAAAACCCACTCCGAGCGCCTGATGCCCCTGCTCGATCAGATGCTCACCGAAAGCGGCATCGAACGCGAACAGCTGGGCGCCGTTGCCGCCGCAGCAGGGCCCGGATCTTTCACCGGCCTGCGCATCGGCATCTCCACCGCCCGCGCCCTGGCCCAGGCCTTAAAGATTCCCGCCCTGCCCGTCTGCACCCTGGAGGCCCTGGCCGAAGCGGTCCCTACCCCGGGGGCCCTGATTTGCCCCCTGCTTGACGCCCGCCGAAACCAGGCCTACACTGCCCTCTACAAACGCTCTGCCGAGCCGCCTTTTAAGCTGGAAACATTAATCGCCCCGGCCGCCCTGGCCTTAGATGAACTAATCGACAGCCTGTCCGGTTTTGACCAGCCCATAATATTTCTCGGGGAAGGGCTGCAAACCTACGCCCCGGCCCTGGCCGAAAAACTGCCGGCCAACCGAGCTGTCTTAGCGCCTGCCCCGTTCCGCCTCTGCAAAGCTTCGCTGGTGGCTCTCTGCGGCCTCCGCCAGCTGCAGGAGAACCCGCAGGCCGGCTACCTTGAGATGATGCCCCACTACCTGCGCCGCCCCGAAGCCGAACGGCTTGCCGACGAGCGGCTGGGAGGCTCGAAATAGGCGCGCCATGGAACATGCCGGAAATTCACCCAACAACCTGATCATTGAACCGATGAGCGAAGAAGACTTAAAGGCGGTTTGCGCCATTGAAAAAGTTTCATTTACCGACCCATGGCCGCTCGAATCATTTCAAACCGAACTTTACAACAACCGTCTCGCCGCCTACTACGTCGCCCGCCTGGACGGAGAAGTAACCGCCTACATCGGGGCCTGGCTGGTTTTAGACGAAGTCCATATCACCACCCTGGCTGTGGCCGAAAAGCACCGCCGCCGGGGTATCGCCTCCCGCCTGATTGAAAAATTAATTGACGAGGCCGGTTCCCGCGGGGGCCGCTTCATGACCCTGGAAGTGCGCCCGAGCAACATGGCAGCCCTGAAATTTTATGAAAAATTCGGTTTTACCGTCCTCGGGCGGCGCAAGAGCTATTACCGGGACGAAGACGCCCTGATCATGACCAGGGAAGGCCTGCAGCCCTACGAAGAATAGCTTCATCCCCGGGCAGGAGCGGACTGACGGCGAACCGGTCCGGCTGAAGATATAAAAAGCATTCGCCTGCTTTAAGCCGGCTGAAAAGATAAAGGGAGGACCAGATGAAAGAGAAGCAGAACAGTGCTAAAATAACTGCACAAACCGCCACAGGGCAGGAAGAAGGGGAAACCCTGATCCTGGGGATTGAAACATCCTGCGACGAAACTTCGGCCTCAGTCGTTGCCGACGGGCGGCGCATCTTAAGTAATGTCGTCTCCTCCCAGGTAGAACTGCACGCCCGCTACGGCGGGGTGGTGCCCGAAATAGCCTCCCGTCACCACCTGGCCCTGATCAACAGCATCATCGATGACGCCCTCGATGAAGCAGGCCTTAAATTCAGCGACCTCCGGGCCATTGCCGTCTCCCACGGCCCGGGCCTGGTCGGCGCCCTCCTGGTCGGCGTGGCTACCGCCAAGGCCCTCTCCTACGCCCTGCGCCTGCCCCTGGTTGCCGTCAACCACCTGGAGGCCCATCTCTACGCCAACTACTTAAACGGCGCCCCGTTGACCTACCCGGCAGTGATCCTGATCGTCTCCGGCGGGCACACCGAACTGCTGCTGATCGAAAAAGCAGGGACGATTACCTCACTGGGGCGCACCCGCGACGACGCCGCCGGCGAAGCCTTCGACAAGGTAGCCCGCGTTTTAGAGTTGGGCTACCCGGGCGGCCCGCTGATCGACAAGCTGGCCCGTGAAGGGGACCCCGCCGCGATAAAGTTCCCCCGCTCCTGGCTGGAAGAAGAATCCCGCTATGATTTCAGCTTCAGCGGCCTGAAAACCGCCGTGGTTAACCACCTTTACCACGCCAGGCGCAGGGATGAAGAAATCAATATCCCCGACCTTGTTGCCTCCTTCCAGGAAGCTTTAATAGACGTGCTGGTCGAAAAAACTGTCTCTGCCGCCCTGGACCACCAGGCCCTCTCGGTGATGATCGCCGGCGGGGTAGCCGCCAACAGCCGCCTGCGGGCCCGTCTTAAAGAGCGTCTTACAAAAAAAATACCTTCAGCCCCCCTGCATATCCCGCCCCTGGAGCTCTGCACCGACAACGCGGCCATGATCGCTGCCGCCGCTTACCCGCTCTACAGGCAGGGTAAATTTGCCCCGCTCGACCTCAACGCCCACCCGGGTCTCGGAATTGGCGCCAGGCGATAATTATGTCAACTTTACGCTCCTGCTGTTCATAACCGGGTAAAAGTTGCCCATTTCAGGCTTTTATCTGTGGATAAGTCTGTGCACAATGTGGATTACTTTAATTGGAATTACTTTTAACTCAACAAATCAAACCTTATTTAACCCAAAACCTCCGTTCGTGGTTACATAATAAGTTAACCTAATCTGACTTTTATCTGCCCGGTTAAACTGCAGGCTGCAAAAATCCTGGCCGGGGTCTATTTAGTTCCTAATGCACCCCTTAAATATGCTATAATAATTGCTGGACCTGATCCTGAAATATCAGGCAGAGGAGGCAGTCCTTGCTACCACCAAACACCACCCACGTTCACTTTATCGGCATTGGCGGCTACGGGATGAGCGCCCTGGCCCTGGTTATGCTGCAAAAGGGCATCCACGTCAGCGGCTCCGATCTGAAGGAGTCGGCGCTCACCGCGAACTTAAGCAAGCTCGGGGCAGATGTATTTGCCGGCCACTGTCCTGCAAACCTGGGGCAGGCCGGGCTTGTCGTCTATTCCACCGCAGTTCGGCCCGACAACCCGGAGATGGCCGCTGCCGGTGAGCGCGGCCTGACGGTCTGGCACCGCTCGGAACTGCTCGCTGCCCTGCTCAACAATGCCCATGGCATCGCTATCGCCGGGGCGCACGGCAAAACGACCACAACGGCAATGACCGCCCTGCTGCTTGAAGCAGGCGGCCTCGACCCCACCGCGATAATTGGCGGAACGCTGCCAGCCTACGGCAGCAACGCCCGCCTCGGCAAAAGCGAATACCTGGTCGCCGAAGCCGATGAAAGTGACAGCTCCTTTACCCGCTACTTTCCCCGCCTGGCCCTGGTTACCGGCATCGAGCCAGACCATTTAGAGCACTACACCAACGACTACGGTATCCTGCAGCAGGCGTACAGGACCTTCCTGTCCAACGTGGCTCCGCAGGGCACGGCTGTGCTCTGCGCTGACGACCCGAACCTGCGCGGCCTCGCTTCAGGCCTGGAGTGCAAAACAGTCTACTATGCCCTGGCCGAAAGCCCTGCCGTTCAGCCCGATTACTATGCCGCCAATATTACCGTCAACGGCAGAAGCTCAACTTTCGATCTCTGCTGCCGCGGCAAAACCTGCGCCAGCGGCGTTCACCTTAACGTGCCGGGCAGCTATAACATCAGCAACGCCGTCGGTGCCCTGGCCATAGCAGCCGAACTGGGCCTCGACCCGGCCGCCTGCGCGCCGTCACTTGGCGCTTTCTTCGGGGTGAGCCGCCGTTTTGAAATAATCGGCACCGCCGGGGATATCACCGTTGTCGACGATTACGCCCACCACCCCACCGAGGTCCGGGCCACCCTGGAAGCCGCCCGCCCCTCGAGCAACCGGGTGATCTGCCTCTTCCAGCCTCACCGCTACAGCCGCACTGCCAGCTTCTTAGACGAATTTTCCCGCGCCTTCGATGACGCCGACCTGCTCCTGCTGCACAGTGTCTACTCCGCAGGCGAAGCCCCCATCGCGGGCGCCACATCTGAAGAGCTCGCCGGGCATATCCGCAGCCACGGCAAGGTAGTAGTCCACTACAGCGAAGATATTGCCGTCCTGGAAGAAAAAGCAGCCGCCCTGGCCCAGCCGGGAGACTTAATTATCACTATGGGCGCAGGCGATATCACCTATTCTGCCTCCCGCATCCTGGCTCGCCTGCAGGCAGTTGAAGGGCTGTGATGCACTGTTTGCCGGGCCGCTCTGCCGCCCTGCACTCCCGTGCTCTAGTTGATCACTGACTACATTGATAAAGGAGCCCGACCCTTGTCCGACTACGTCGATATTCACACCCACATCCTGCCCGCCATCGATGACGGCCCGCGCACCATGGCTGAATCGGTCGAGTTGGCCCGCACCCTGGTTTCCGCCGGCTTCGATACTGTCGTCGCCACCCCGCACACCGGAGAAGGCCAATCTGAGCCCGCCCTGATCCTGGAACGCCTGCAGGAACTGCAGGTCGAACTGAAACGCCTGGGCATTCCCCTTGAGGTTCTCCCCGGAGCCGAGCATCACATCGAACCGGCCACCCTGGAGCGCCTCAGGCGGGGCGAAATACTGACCCTGAACAATTCCCGCCACCTTCTGTTAGAGCTGCCCTTTTTTCAGCCCCTGCCTATCTACACCATGCAGCTCATCTCGGACCTCTCCGCAGCAGGCTATGTCCCGGTTATCCCCCACCCGGAGAGGGCTACCGCCCTGCTGGAAAAACCGCAGCTGATCTTTGAGCTCTACCGGGCCGGAGCGCTCTTCCAGGTTACCTGGGGCGCCCTGACCGGCAAACTGGGCCCGGAAGCCAACCGGTTAGTCAAAGCGATGCTGGCCGCTAACCTGGCCCACTTCTTTGCCACCGATGCTCATCATGCCGGAACCCGCCTGCTGCAGCTTGAGAAGGCTGCAGCCCTCCTGGAGCAAGAAAAAGGGTCCGCCTTTGTCACAGAAGTTCTCTCCACCCGCCCCCGCCGGCTGATTACCGGCCGGCTGCTCGAGCTGCCCCCGGCCGAAGCGCCGCCTGAGCGCGGAGCAATAAAAACCTCATTTATATCCAGGTTCCGCCGCACAATCGGGCATTGACGCGGCACAATGCCGCCGGCCCGATATAACCATATTTTCCTGAACAGACACAGCCAAAGGGCTGTGTTTTTTAATTAAAGGGAGAAATCAAAAAGTAAACTCAATTTTGGCTAATAATAATCATAATTATTATTATATAAATATGTAACCTATAAACAAATTTATTTTGCTATAAAAGTATGTAGAAAAAAATTTATGAAAAATCAATAAAAAGACTTTACAGAATAAAGAAAATTAATTATAATAACTTGGAATCAATATACTTTTCTTGATAAAGGAGGAATTGTAATAATTACCCGGCTAGAGCATTTTAATTTAATCGCAGCAATTGTACCCTGTTATGGAAAAAATGGAGGCGGAAACGCTTCCATGATCTACCTCCGAAATGGCGCTGTTATTGATGACAACCGCAAGGCGGATACCATCCTTAAAAATGTTGCCCGCTGCTATGGAGCAGATTTGAGCGCATTGCGCAGGAACTACGGCAAAAAGTTTGGCAGCTGCCACAATGTCCCCCTGCCTTTCGGTATGAGCATGGTCATGGTCCCGGTTAAAACCCGCAAGCCGCTGACTCAAAAAGACGGGGCCACAGCCTACATCAATCTTTGTGCCGTAAAAAACCTTACAACACCCGAAAATGGTGAAGAAGGCGGCCCTGTTAAATGCTACCTGCTCTTAGAAGGTGATCACAAGCTGCCTTCTCTTCATTCAATAAAAAATACCGAAAACAGGCTGAATAAAGGCCACTGCGTTTCAGAACACTACTATTTGCTCCACCTCACCAGCCCGGAAAACAATGTGTCAGATCCCCTGGAATTTGCAGCCAGAAAGTTGCGAGAAAGCCTGGATATCTCCGATGGGCTTTACTTCAAGCTGCTTACCGCTAAAGATCTTCTGAAACATTAACCTGCAGGCATAAAAAAAGGGGACACGTAACTTTAAGTGTCCCCCGACCCTCACCCATCAAAACCGTTTCTGGTAAATAAAGGCATCTTCAAACCCCGCCATCCTCGCTTCATCAAGGCGCATCCGGGCATTTTCAATATATGCAAAAGCGCCCACCTGCACGGTATAAAGAGTTGTGCCTGGCGCAATGGCCGCCCCGGTTCCGGGCGCAGCTTCACCACCTGTGGCTTCCGGTTTAGTACTGCCGGCAGGCAGCTCCAGCGCCGCTTCAATGCCACTTACGACCCCATCTGCCAGGGTTTCGACAAAAACAGGGTCCCGCCACAAACCAGCCTCACGCTCGTTATCGATAAACAAAGATTCAATCAGCACCGCGGGATGAGGGTTGTGCCTGAGCACATAAAAGGCGGCCTTTTTCAGGCCCCGATCTATAATCGCCCAGGGCTCCAAAGCCTCGATTATTTTGCCATGCATAAACCCCTGCATCTCAAAGGCCCGGCTGTCAGCGCCCGCCCTGCTGCAGATAAACGACTCAAACCCGCGCCCCCCGCCGGCATTGGCGTGCAGCGATAAAAACAGGTCAGGCTCGGCCCGCCGGCTGAAAGCTACCCGGTCAACCAGCGACACAAAAACATCACTCTCCCGGGTCAACAAAACCTTGACCCCGCTCAGCTTCCCGGCAACCTTCAAAGCCAGCTTCAGGTTAAGCTCTTTTTCCCGCAGGCCGTAAGCCACCGCCCCGGGGTCGTAACCTCCGTGCCCGGGATCCAAAACAACAACCGGTTTACTCATTTCACAAAACCTCCTTTACAATTAACTTAACCAGTGTGTCTGCGGGGACGGTTCGAGCGTCACTGAAGCGCAGCGTAAGTCCGCAGGGAAGACGATGGAACTGTCCCCCTGACACACGGGATATTATCTCTTAACCAGCACTTCCGACAGCGAATGAATACTCTCTGTCAGCGTTTCCAGCTTCCCCTCCAGGCGGACAAGCAGGTAGAGGCTCACCGCCACCGGAAAACCGAAATTGCCAATCAAGACAACCATTTCTTCCATCAATCAACTCACCTCCTGATTGTTGTAATAAGCCCTCCCCCGAAAGGGGAAGGGCTTACCGGGGCTGTAACCTAGAACTCGCCTAAAACATCAACAGTCCTGGTTACTACCTGGGCCCGCACCTTGCTGATTAAATCGCCGCCGGTTGTCTCAAAGACATTGCCGGTGATTACCGCATCCATCACTTCCTGAACATCCAAAGTCGAAAGCGCAGGGTCCGGGTCGGTAACCGAGATGGTGCTGTTACGCCCCTCGGCGTTGCTGAAAATCATTTGTAGTGTAGCGCTCATTTATCTAACCTCCTTCCCGGGGACATGTTTTTGCAAAATGTCCCCAAATTGTTCCGTTCTCTCAGACATGTACTCCTCAGGTCTCCTGAAATTCCCGTCTCACATGTCCACTAAATTTACCTGCTCTAGAGCTCCTCCAATTCAACTTCGTCCACGCGGCGCACTGCATCAAGCGTGTGCACCTGCAGCGAACCGATTTGCTGGGCCAGGTCGAGAAGCACAGCGTTGTCGGCCCCGGTCTTGACGTTGGAGTATGAGCGGGTGCGGAAAATCGGGTTCATATTTTCATCTAACCCGGTGTTTAACCGCATTTGCAAACGGGCACTGATCGGAACTATGTTTACTGACATTTTGCCACCTCCTTTCCATCCGGGGGTATTACCCCCTGTTTTGTGAAGCATTGTCATTGTAGCCGGAGAGGAGGGAGCGGCACAAAAAGGGATCTGGGGCCAGTAAAGGCTGATTTACAGCAAGTCGCTGCCCGACTTACCGCAAGTCCACCCAAAAAAAGACCACCTGCAGCAAGTCAACAGGCTGACTTGCCGCAGGTGGAACAAT
>SKOR01000066.1 GCA_007119965.1 Syntrophomonadaceae bacterium | reverse complement strand
TGGTGCGCCTGAATGGATTTGAACCAGTGGCCTCCTGCGTGTCAAGCAGGCGCTCTCCCCCTGAGCTACAGGCGCATGATCTTTAATGCAGAATCATTTTAGCACTATCTTGATTATAAAGTCAAGCAAAAATGGCGCCGCCCAAACTATAATATTTACTCTTTCTGTGCTATTATGTAAATGGTTGTAACCTTTTAGGGGGTGTCCATTTGCCTGCCAATTTAACTCCGCAGTATTACGATGCTGAAGATAAATATCGCCGCGCCAGTACTCCTGAAGCGCGGATCAATGCCCTGGAGGAAATGCTGAAGGTTATTCCTAAGCATAAGGGCACGGAAAAACTGCAGGGTGATATAAAAAAACGGATAGCCCGCTTTAAAGAAGAAGGAAAAAAGAAAAAATCTGCGAAGGGTTATGACCCTTTCGGGGTTGAGAAACAGGGTGCCGGCCAGGTTGTTTTAGCCGGGTATCCCAATACGGGTAAATCATCCCTGGTCGGGGCCCTGTCAAGAGCCAAAGTAAAAGTAGCCGAATACCCTTTCACAACTGCTCTGCCTATGACAGGGATGATGCCCTATAAAGACACCTTTATCCAGCTGGTTGATACTCCACCTTTAATGACAGATAATATTCCCTCAGGTTTGATTGGCACTTTTAAAGAAGCAGATGCCCTGCTGATCATGGTAGATGTTTCTACCGCTGATTGCCTGGAACAACTGGACGGAGTTGTTAAAATCCTCCGGGAACGTGAAGTGATTGATTTTTATAATGAAGAGGAAATACTGACCCCAACACCGTTTTTATTACTGGCCAATAAGATTGACAACCCAGAAGCTGAAGAAAACCTGGAGGTGCTTAAAGACCTGTGGCCGGGTGTGGAATTTTTGAAAATATCGTCTGAGGGGTTTGGCCTGGAAGAACTGAAGGATCGGATTTACAAAATGCTTGATATTATCAGGGTTTACGGAAAAGCTGCCGACCGCGAAGCAGACAGGGATCGCCCGTTTATTTTAAAACGAGGCAACACAGTCCTTGATTTTGCCGGACAGGTGCACAAAGACTTTCCAAATAAGCTTAAGAGTGCCCTGGTCTGGGGTTCCTCAAAATTTGACGGTCAGGCTGTTGCCCGTGATTACGTTCTTGAAGATGGCGATATCGTTGAATTGCAGCTATAAACTGTGTTCCCGGCAAAACTAATATTTTACTTTAATGAGCCATTAGTGCAGGAAATTCCATTGGCAGTGCGAATAACTTCTTAATAAAATAAAAGGAGATGAACTTGATGCTGTGGATAGTATTAGCTATTGTTGCGATAATTGCTGTGTTTCTGATTGTTTCATATAACAGCCTTGTTACCATGCGGCAGAGGGTTAAAAATGCATGGTCCCAGATTGACGTTCAGCTTAAGCGGCGTTATGATTTGATACCTAACCTGGTTAACACTGTAAAAGGTTACGCAACACATGAAAGGGAAACATTTGAAAAGGTAACCCAGGCCCGGAATATGGCGATCAATGCTTCTGATGTCAATGAACAGGCCGGTGCGGAAAACATGCTCTCAGGAGCCCTGAAATCACTCTTTGCGGTAGCTGAAAGTTATCCGGAACTTAAAGCTGATTCTAATTTTCGTCAGCTGCAGGAAGAGCTCAGCAACACAGAAGGGAAAATTGCTTTCTCAAGGCAGTTTTATAATGATACCGTCATGAAATTCAATACAGCGATTCAAAGGTTTCCGATGGTCTTGATCGCCGGCATGTTCGGTTTTCATAAGGAATCCTATTTCAACCTTGATGAAGAGTCTGGCGCCCGTGAAGCAGTTAAAGTCGAGTTTTAGGGAGCCGAAGATGAAAATCAGATATAAATATATATCAGCCGGAACATGGCAAACCATGTTGTTGACAATGCTTATTATTGCTGCGGTTACCCTGTTATTCCCGTCTGAAGGGCGGGCACAGGATGACCGCTCTTTTTATTTTCCTTCGGTAGAAATCGAGGCTGAAATAAAGCCCGATGGTTCGATGACGGTAGTTGAAGAGCGCACTTTCCGTTTTGATGGTCGTTACCGCGGAGCCTGGTCTTACATTTACCTGAAACACAACTCTGAAATCAGGGATGTCCTGGTCAGTGAGGCGGGAAAACCATATGAGGAAATGCCCGTGGGTACAGAAGATATGCCCGGCATATTTTATGTAGACTATAGATCTGATCATGTATATATTGACTGGAGCTTTGAAGCCCAAAATGAAGATCGAACCTTCACAGTCAGCTATAATGTTGAAAACGCGGTTCTGGTCCATGAAGATGTGGCTGAACTCTACTGGCAGTTTATTGGCGATGAGTGGGGTGAAAGAACCAACTATGCCAGGGTTAACCTGACTCTGCCTGAAGGAGCTGCAGAGGACCAGATCAGGGCCTGGGGTCATGGACCGTTACAGGGTGAAGTAACAATCGTATCTCCTGCTGCGGTTACCTGGGAAGTTGAAAATCTGCCTGCCCGGACATTTCTTGAAGGCAGAGTCGCTTTTCCCCCGGAGTTAGTTCCTCAGTCAACTAATTTCAGTGGGGAAGAAGGATTGCCCGGAATCCTGGGAGACGAACAACGGTGGGCACGTGAAGCCAATATCCAAAGGACAAAAGGTCGTGTTGATTATATTCTTGGGCCACTGATGATCATTGGAATGCTGGCGTACACTATAGTAATATCCAGGCGCTCCAGGCGCTCAGTCGACGCCTATTCGGGTGATTACTACCGTGAGTTGCCGGGGGAATATACTCCGGCGGAAGCTGGCTACCTGTTTCGCCTTAAGAAATCTGCTCCTGAAGATTTTACAGCAACCCTGATGGATTTGGCCCGCAGGGGACACCTGAAGCTGGAAGAATATGAAGGTGAAAAAGGCTGGCTCTTTAAGCGTGAATATACCGGTTACAGAATTATCCCTGCCGAAGGGAAAGATAAGCTGAAACCGCACGAGCAGAAGTTTTATTCTTTTATTTTTAGTAAAGTAGGCCGGCAGAATCCTGAAGGCGTGACCATGAAAGAAATTGAAGAGTACGGGAAGAAGAATCGTAAAGAAACTGCGGAATTCTATAAAGAGTGGAATGAAAGTATCAAAAAAGCTGCTGAATCCCACCAGTTCTTCAGCGGAATTTACTGGCCTGGCGTAATCACCGGAGCAGTAATCTTATTAATCGGCCTGATCCTGGTTTTATTTAGCATGTTTATTTCCGGTTTTACCGGTCTGATCGGTGGCTTTTTAATGGCAATTATCATTGCTGTAATGCCGCGTTTTACAGCAAAAGGAGCTGACCACTATGCCAAGTGGAAGGCTTTTGAGCGCTTTTTAAAACACTTTTCCAGCCTGGATAAATCAACAATTCCATCTCTTGCGATATGGGAGCATTACCTGGTGTATGCCGTTTCTTTGGGAATAGCGAAGGAAGTAATGGAGCAACTGCATCTGGTCTATCCCGAACTGCGCAGTGATCCGTACCGTCTCAGCCCGGCATACGGCTTTATGGCTGTCAACCCGTCCAGTTTCGACAGTTTCAGTTCCTCAATGAGCCAATCCTTCCGGAGCGCTTTTAGCTCGGCATCCTCCGGCTCAGGAGGAGGGGGCGGATTTTCCGGCGGCGGTGGCGGTGGAGGAGGTGGCGGGGGCGGCGGCGCCCGCTGAGCAGCCTGATCTGGTAGAATATATTTATTAGTTATTAAGCACTCCTATCCGTGCCGGTTAGGAGTGCTTTTTATTAACAATGAATAGGAAATAATTTAGGGTTGAAAACGGCAAAAGGACTGTGATACAATATGTATATAGTGTAATATAGTCATTATGCTCGAGGAGTGAACCAGATGTCCGAGGCTAAATATGCTGCTAGTGCGGATTTATACAAGGCAATAGCACATCCTGCCAGGTTACAAATCCTGGATTTATTGAGGCCCGGTGAATTATGTGTTTGTGAGATATACCCTGTCCTGAATATGGAGCAGTCAAATACCTCCCGTCACCTTTCTGTTCTGAAAAAAGCAGGTCTTGTGCAATCCCGCAAGGATGGTCTCAGGGTTCTTTATCGGGTTACAGATCCCCTGATATTTGAAATGCTGGATCTGGCTGCCGATATGATCAGGGCGATTTGGCAGGAAAAAGCGGAATTGCTTAGATAAAAAACCTTCAGGGTTTAAAAGGCAGTAATTATAGCGAGGAGGTTTAAATAGTGAATATTAAGGTTTTGGGAACTGGTTGCGCAAAATGCGATAAGCTGGAAAAGGAAACCATTAATGCCTTAGCCGAGCTGGATGTGGAAGCTGATTTAGAAAAAATTACCGAAATGAAAAAAATCATGGAATACGA
>SKOR01000082.1 GCA_007119965.1 Syntrophomonadaceae bacterium | reverse complement strand
TTTGCAGCTTAACAAAATAATTCCTTACTTCTGCAGGATCAGCAGTAGTTTTTCCACTCAATTCAAGGTAGCGGCGGTTTATAAAGTCAGTACAGATATGTTCCAGCACACCTGCCACGCGAAAAGCTTCGTCACTGTCTTTCCCCAGGCAAAGCGCGCCATGGGATGCCATCAGGTAAGCTTTCCCCCGGATGCGGGACACTGCCGAGGCTACATTCCTCCTCAGTTTTTTTGTCCCGGGCAAGCCATAGGCGACAGAGACAACTTTTTTGCCGATTAAAGCTTCTGCAACAGGATCATTGACATCAAGATCCGTTTTAAGGGGACTTACCGCCGAAGCATAAGGCTGGTGGGTATGGATTACAAAATTAATTTCGGGGCGGCGCCTGTAAACTTCGGCATGAACCCATTTCTCAGAGGAAGGTTCTAGAGCCCCTTCGTAACTGCAGTCTTTAATGTTGACAGTGACGATCTCAGCGGGGGTCAGCATCTCGTAGGGCAGGCCGCTGGGGGTGATTACAAACTGTTCCGGGCTGATCCGGCAGCTGACATTGCCCCAGGTGCGGGCAATCAGGCCTGTATCGGATAGCTTTTTACCGGCATCAATTACCTTTTTTTTTGCTTCCGCGGGATTCATTTCTCTTTGCACCTGCCCGTCCACGATCACTGTTGTGGTTGCATATGTTATGAACCAATATGATCAGTTTTCTTTGATTCCGACGTTGGCAAAGACCCTGCCGAAACCGGCCAGGGCATCGTCGATCATCTCTTCAGTGTAAGCAGCGCTGGTGTAGAGGCGGCTGCCGGCCAGGGTGACCAGGCCTTCGGCCATGTAGGCGGCACCCATGTGCTCCATCTCTGTTTTACGCCTGGCAGTTTCTTTTAAGATCGCGGGGATACGCCAGGGCCTGTTCCAGTCTACGGCGAAATGCATAGTGCCCACAGTCTCAAGGTGCACTATGGATCCCTGGTTGAAGGCGACAAAGGGCAGGCTGTATTTTTGAATAAGTTTTGAAAGACCTGCCGTCAGGCGGTCGCCCATCAGGCCGGCTCTGCGGGCGGCGCCCGTTTTTTCCATTTCACAGAGCGTATAGTAACCCGCTGCACAGCTAAGTGGGTTTGCCGCCATGGTGCCGCCAACGAGGGCTTTTTTCTGTTTCCCGCTGCCGGCAAGCCCCGCGCCCAGGTATTTCATATATTCCCGTTTCCCGCCTACCCCTCCGGCGCTGGGATAGCTTCCGGCAACTACCTTGCCGAAAACTGTCAGGTCGGGTGAAACGCCGAAATAGCCCTGGGCCCCGGAAGGGCCAAGCCGGAAGGCGGTTACCACCTCATCGAAAATAAGCAGGGCTCCGTAACGGCGACAGAGCTCCTCCACGCCCCTGTTGAAATCAAAGTCAAGCGGCCTGGTTCCGCTTTCCGGACCGATCGGTTCAATAATAACAGCGGCAGTCCCGCCATAGAAGCGGTTGCGTTTCAGCCTGCGCTCAAGGCTGTTTAAATCGTTCGGGAAGAATTCCTGGGTATGCCTGAAAATACAGGGGGGTACGCCGTAGGCCTGGGTCCACTTCGAACCCGGGATCCTGATACTGTAGGCCAGCTGGTCACTCCAACCGTGGTATGCCCCGCCCATCTTGATTATTTTCTTCTTCCCCGTGGCCAGCCGGGCAATCCGGATCGCTGCCATACAGCTTTCAGTGCCTGAATTAAGCATGCGGAACATTTCTACTGCAGGCATCAGCTCCGTTATTTTGCGAGCCAGTTTATACTCGTATTCGTGAAAGAGCCCCGTTGACGGGCCACAGCCCTCAAGCAGGGCGACCACTTTTTCCCTGACCGCAGGAGGATTGGAACCGAGCACGGTAGGTCCGCCTGCCTGCAGAAAATCGTAATAGCGGTTGCCGTCGATATCGAAAAGGTAGGCTCCTGCCGCCTTATTAAAGACCAGCGGGAAGGGGTAGTTGAAGGCAAGGTTGTGCTGCACCCCCCCGGGAATATACCCGACGGCCTGTTCAATCATCGCCTTCGACAGGGGGCACTTTTTCTCATAATATTCGTCCAGGTAGAGCTGAAGGGTTTCCGGTTTTACAGTGTAAATCGGTTTTTCGATCAACTCGTCCAGCCGCCTGGTTATCGCCGCTGCATCAGGGTATTCCGTTATGGCAAATTGTCCTTCCATTTTCACCCTCCTGTCAACTTCCGCCAGCGGGGTCACTTTCAATCATTACCTATAGTTTAACGGATCAGTAAACATTTGTGGAGTTTTTCCGCAAAAAAAGGGATTTAGCATCTTGCGGGTAAATTATTCTGCAAAGGAACCCTGTTCAAGGCGAAAGGGGCTAAACAGTGAAAAACCGGGCCAAGGTTGTAACGTATGACATCGGAACGACAGGCCTTAAAACCTGTATCTTTGAAATCGGGACGAATATTAAGCTGCTCGGCGCCGAGACAATGTGTTACAAGCTGCATATCCTCGATAACGGCGGCGCCGAACAGGACCCCATGGAGTGGTGGTCGGCCATGCGCGTTACCACCGGCAAACTGGTGGCAAAAACCGGAATTGATCCTGCTTCGATTGCCGGCATCTCTTTTTGTTCCCAGATGCAGGGGCTGGTTTTGGTAGGACGTGACGGTCGTCCCCTGAGACTGGCAATGACCTACATGGACCAGAGGGCCGGGCAGGAAATGCAGGATTCGATAAATCACGGTTTAACTGTCTCCGGCATTAACCTGTTTAAGCTGATTAAGTCGATCCGGGAAACAGGCGCGGTTAACGCCAGTGTCAAAGACCCGGTCTGGAAATATAAGTGGGTCGAAAAACATGAGCCCGCGATATTTGCCCAAACTTACAAATGGCTCGACGTAAAAGAGTTTTTAATCTGCCGCTGCACGGGCCGGTTTGTGATGACCGAGGATTCAGCCTTCGCCGCCTTGCTCTACAATATCCGTGAAGGCAAACAGGGTTGGAGCAGCAGTATCTGCAGGATGCTCGGAGTGGACATGGGCCACCTGGCAGAGATCGTAAAATCAACAGAACGGGTCGGGGGTCTAACCGCTGAAGCGGCCCATGAACTCGGCCTCGCTGAGGGGACACCCGTTATCGGGGGCGGGGGCGATGCTTCTTTAATCGGTGTAGGGGCAGGATCCGTCGCCACGGGGGATACACACATCTACGCCGGCACTTCCGGCTGGGTTTCCACCGTTGTTGAAAAACCGCTGCTGGACACCTCGGCGATGGTCGCCGCCATTGTCGGCGCACAACCAGGCAAATACAACTACTTTGCCGAGTTGGAAACTGCGGGCAAGTGCCTGGAATGGGTCAGGGAAAGCATCAAATTAGACTACGGATCCCTGGAGCGGTTGGCGGGAAAAGCAGCACCGGGAAGCGGCGGGGTAATTTTTGCCCCCTGGCTGCACGGAAACCGCTGTCCCTTCGAAGATTCTAATGCCCGCGGCATTTACTTCAATCTCAAGCTTATAACGGGACAAAAGGAATTGGTCCGGGCTGTCCTGGAAGGGATCTGTTACCACCTGCGCTGGATGCTGGAAGTGCAGGCGAGAAAGGTGCAAACAGGGGACGTCCTGCGCTTTGCGGGCGGGGGAGCGCTTTCAGAAGTTACCGGCCGGATCCTGGCCGACATAACCGGCCGGCCGGTGCAATCTATCGAAAACCCCCAGAATGCGGGAGCGGTCGGGGCGGCAGTAATGATTGGCCTCAATCTCGGCCTGATTGGATCTTTCGAAGAGGCCGGTAAGATGATCAGGATTCACAAAACCTTTGCCCCCGACCCCCGAAACCATGAAACTTACGAAAATGGGTTTACCGTTTTCAAACAGCTGCACAAATCTAATAAAAAACTGTTCAGCGCCCTGAACCAGGTTTGATCCGGAGCGGCAATAAAAGGATAGCTTCCTGTTACAGCCATAAAGTAATCAGGTTAACAACCACTAATAAACCCAAACCAACCAGGCAGCCAAACCAGTCTTCTTCAATAGCAAACTTGTTGATGCTTTTTTTAGTGGAGGCCACGGTTTACCCCTCGCTTTGCCGTTATTGTAAGAGCAGGATATGCGAACTGTATAAAAAGGCATAGATACCGATAATCGCCGCCATGCCGATGCCAATGGCCATTACTGAAAGATCCTGCTTCCCTGTTTCCTTAATATTGATCCCCGCACCGATCCCGGCGAAGCAGATCACGAAAAACCAGGAAGAAAGGCTGCCTGCAATACTAACAGCTTCAACGGTAAGCATACCAGAAGTATTGAGCAGCGCCGCGGCGAGCAGGCCAACTATGAACTTAGGGAACTTTGTCCACAACAGCTTTACGCTGATCTTTTCCCCGACGGGCAGTCCTTTTTTCGTATAAGCATAGGCCATCGCCAGAACAACCAGCGGAAGCAGAGCATTGCGTGCTGATTTAACAACTGTCGCTACGGCACCCGCGCCATCACTGTAGGCGTAACCGATAGCGATGCACTGTGCGGTGTTGGATGGAACAACGCCGGCCATAAAGCCAAACAGTATGTCCCCCCAGCCGAACTGGTGACCGATCGCCGGCAGCACCGTCAGAATGATAATATCGTTCAGCAGGACTGCCCCGACAGCGGCAAATATCTCCCTCTCCCGAACTTTAATAATCGGAGCCAGGGCAATGATAGCCGAAATACCGCATACTCCTACCCCTGCCCCTAACAGGTGCCCCCATCGTTCGCTGCCCTCAAATTTTTTGACGGCGAAGCCGCAGAGCAGGATACAGGCCGTAATAGAAATAGAAACCATTACTAAGGCGCTGGCTCCTATGGAGAATATTTCCAGCAGATTGAGCCTGGCCCCCAGTAAAACGATCCCGATATAGAGACATATCTTGGCTGAAAAGTCGATTCCCGGATTAAACAGCTCCGGCAGGGGGATTACATTTCTGACGAACAAACCAAGCAGGATGGCAATCAATACATAGTTAAGAAAAATAATGTGTTCGAAAACAGCAGCCTGGTCAAACAACCTGGCAGCCGACCCCAGGCCCAGGCATAGCAAAAAACCCGGCATAACAGCTTTCATATAACCGGTCCAGTTATTGTTCTCCTGAGGAGGAATTTTCCCCATAATAAGGCCTCGCAGTATTTTCTTAAGATGTACCTGCCCGCTAGATCCTTCAGCATTTATAGTTTAACGCATTCCTGGAGGCTTGTGGAGTTTTATCTGCAAAAGACTTCCCTGCAGAAATTAATATTACGGCATAGGCAATTTGGATAATTTGATGTAAAATTGTATCAAGAATAACAGGTGGGGCGGTTTTGTCAAATAGGCCTGGCTGGCAGATCTTATCAAACTGCAGGGAGAAAGGTGAGACCATGACAAGAAAATGGAATGCTAAAACGCGTAGTGAAGATATCGGGCACGCTGCAAGCAAAACTTTCGATCTGATTATCATCGGCGGCGGTATAACCGGGGCCGGCATCGCCCGTGAATGTGCCCTGCGCGGGATTTCCTTCTGCCTGCTCGACAAAAATGATTTCGCTTTTGGCACTTCCTCGAGATCATCGAAGATGTTTCACGGCGGGATGAGATACCTTGCCTCATACGATTTTGGGCTGGTCAGGGAATCAACCGGTGAAAGAAATTGGCTGCGCAGCCACCTGCCCAACCTGGTCCGTCCCCTCGGTTTCGTCTATCCTGCGTACGAAAAAGGCAAGGCCCGCCCGTTTAAAGTCTGGCTGGGGGTTAAGCTTTATGAAATCCTGTCTGACTGGTTAAGCGAATATAAAAACTACCGTAAATCCAGGATTTTCAGGGCTGAATTTGTTGAAGAATTCGAGCCTGCTATTGCCATCGAAGAGCCCGAACTGGGCAGGATGATCATGGCCGGTTTCTATTACGATAATAACTGCGACGATGCCCGCGTCACCCTGGAAACGATCAAGGAAAGCCTTGGATATGCCCGGGGCGATTCGACTGCGCTCAATTACTCAGAAGTCGGCGATTACCTCCGGGACTCTTCCGGGATGGTCCGCGGCGTCAAAGTTAAGGATGTTTTAAGCGGCGGCGCATTTGAAGTCCGGGGCAGATGCGTTGTTTCTGCTGCAGGGGCCTGGACTGATGAAACACTGGCTTCCGCCAACTACTGTGAACAGAGGATTTACCCGACCAAGGGCGTACATATAGTCGTTCCCAACGAACGGATCGGAAACAGAAATGCCTTCAGTTTAATCTCTCTTGATGACAACCGGTTTTTCTTCGTGTTGAACCGCTACAGGGTTTCAGTTATCGGCACAACGGACACAGCTTATTATCCCGAATCAAAAAACCTGGATGAACCCCGCTGCCGCAAGGAAGACTGCGACTACCTGCTGCGCACGGTTAACAGGATGTTTCCGCATGCCATGCTTACCTACGATGACATCATCGCTGCCTTTGCCGGGATCCGGCCCCTGATTAAGCAGGAAGGCGCCAAACACGAATCTGATGTTTCGCGCAGGCATGAAATATTTCAGACTAAAGATGGCGTGGTGGCCATCGCCGGCGGCAAATCAACCACCTTCAGGCTGATGGCCGAAGACCTGCTGTTTTACCTTCAGAAAAATAAATTTTTAGGTCAATTTGCCAAGCCTGAATATAGTAAACGCGGGTTTTCCAGGCAGCCGTTCAAGGTCGGCCTGGCCAGAAAAGAGTTCGATCGGATCGCTGCAGAAAAAGGCCTGCTGGAAGCGGCGCACCCTGAACAGCTGCAGTACCTTTATACCCAGTATGGGCGCAGCGGAATTGAAATTCTGGAAAAAATCAGGGATAACCCGCCTTCAGGACGCCCCCTGCTGGGAGGCTACCCTCACTGCGCGGCCGAAATAGATTTTATCCTGGAACATGAAAACGCCCCTAAACTGATCGATATCCTCTGCCGCCGGACTGAAGCGCAGTGGATGATCTGGCACTACAAGCAGCCTGAACTGGCCGAAGCTGTCGCTGCCATCATGGCCCCTTACTACGGCTGGAGCGAAGAAACCAAGAAAGCGGAAGTTGATCACTACATCGGGTATGTAGAAGACAACATCCGCTTCCTGAAAGAGCAGGTAATTACGGAAAAGGTTGATTAATTATGCTTTCATTAAATTCAGGATTCCCTCCGGGGCATACTCCTTAATAAACACAAGTAGCTCATATGTCCCTGAATCAGCCCGGTTTAGTTGTAGAGGCTTTCAATGTCTCCTGCGTAATTATCAAGGACGACCCGCCGCTTCAACTTCATGGTCTGGGTCAGCATCTTGTTTTCTACTGTAAAATCTTCCTTCAGGAAAAGGTATTTTTCGGGTATCTCGTAACGTCCAAAAGCTTCCCCGAGGTGTTCTTTGATTTTGCCGGTTAAGTGTGTCCTGAATTTTTCGCTGGTCAGCAGTTGATCGGGATTGGCAGATACGCCTTCAGCGGCGGCCCAGCGAGAGGCCACATCAAAATCGGGCAGGACCAGGCAGATATTATAAGGTTTGCCGTCGCCGTAAACCATGGCATTGGCCACTTCCGGGATTAGTTTTATTTCTTCTTCAATCACCGCCGGGAAGACATACTTGCCGTTGGACAGCTTATACTGTTCCTTGATCCTGCCGGTAATCCATAAGAAACCGTCCTCGTCAAAGCGCCCACGGTCACCGGTGCGGAAACCGCCATCAGGCATGATTACTGCCGCGGTTTCTTCGGGTTTGTTGTGGTAGCCTTTCATGATGTTGGGGCCGTAGACAATAATTTCGCCGTCGTCTGCGCCTGCTTCGGATACCGACTTGTCGATAACCACTTTTTGCCCTTCCAGGACTTTGCCTACACTGCCAATTCGCCATTCTTCCGGGCTGTTCATGGTTACCGCCGGTGAAGTTTCGGTCAGACCGTAACAGTCGTAGGTGGGTATGCCGATGTCGTAGAAAAATTCGGCAATCTCCCTATTCATTGCTGCGCTGGCTGTAAGCGAGCCGGTAACGCGTCCGCCCATTGCATCCTTGATTTTTGAGAAAACCAGTTTGTCGAGCAGGGCATGCTTTATATTGACACCCGCGCTGGACTGGCCTTTTGCGGCCAACTCACGTTTTTCTCTTGCTGCAGCACAGGCGGCATCAAAGAGTTTTTTCTTAGCTCCTCCTGCATCGCTCATCTTTAACTGAATACCATCATAGATCTTATTAAAAACCCGCGGCACCGAAATAATATAAGTCGGCTTGACAATTTTCAGGTCCTCGGCCAGGGTGGTTACGTCACGCATGAAACCAAGCGTACCGCCAAAGCGAATCCAGGTGTTCAGTTCTCCGCTGAAAGCATACGAATGGGCCCAGGGCAGCATTGATATGCCGACCTGGTTTCCGACCAGATCAGGGTAAAGGCGGTGGCCGGCCCGGGAACAATAAGTCACGTTGCCGTGAGTAAGCAGAACGCCTTTTGGCTCAGCAGTTGTCCCCGAAGTGTATATCAGGATTGCCACATCATCATAATGGGGAATCACGGGCTCAACCGGGTTTGCTTCCCCCATTTTTTCAAGCTCTGCCAGGCTGTTTTCCCCGTCACTGTCAATAACGAATATTTTTTCGAGGGTAGGGATTTCTTTGGGAAAACCTTTTACCTGTTCATAAATTTCAGGGGTTGAAACCAACAGAAACTTTACAGAGCTGTCCCTGATAATATATTTCCAGGTCTGGAGCAGTTCTTTTTCATACATCGGGATATAGCGGGCATTGCGGCCGTAGGTGGCAAAAGCAAGCACAGCCCATTCCGGGCGGTTCGGGGATATAATGCCTACCGCGTCGTCTTTGCCAATACCAAGTTGGGCTAACCCGCCCCTGGCATTGGCTATGCGCCTGCCTACCTCGCCGTACTTGATCGGGTTCAGTCCGCCATTTCCGTCATGCACCAAAAATAAGTCGTTGTCACTGAATTCTTCTTCACTTTTATTCCACCACTCTACCAGGTTATCCGGTTTTTCATAAGTCCACATTTCAGCATTCTCCTGTCCAAATTATTTTTGTCAACAAAAAGCTACTTACAGCTGCTTTTTTAAAACCGCAATACAATAATAAAAAGATACACGTTCTTCGGCTAAATTTAAATAGTTCGCCATATCTGTCAATAATCCTGCCGGGAAGCTAAATTAGCAATAATCAGACATTACTCCGCTGGTTACCGGCCGCTTCCGGCAGGATTAATACAGCAGCTGCGCCCACTCCCGGTTGACAGTGGAGATTAACAATTACTATAATAGTTTAGGATTATAACCGGGATGGCCGGTGGAAAACCCTGCCCGGTTAAGAAGCGCTGCCTTGAGCAGGTCAGGTATGCAGCTGCAACATCGGCAGGTGTTGTTTATTTACAAATCCAGATTGAAGTAGGTGCCAGAGCATGAAAAAACAGCGGCTGGAAACTGAGAAAGCGGTAGGGCAGTTAATCTGCCACGACATAACCAAAATAGAAAAAGGAGTTTTTAAGGGCGCGATTTTTAAAAGGGGCCACCGGATTTGCGAAGATGATATCGATACCCTGCTCAACCTGGGCAAAAACCATATCTATACCCTGGAACTTGAAACCGGCGAACTGCACGAAGATGAAGCCGGCGAACGGCTGGCCCGGGCCCTGGCCGGTCCGGGGCTTTTGGTCGGCGAGCCGTCCGAGGGCCGCCTGGACCTGTCTGCAGGTTACAGCGGCCTGCTGCAAATCGATACTGACCGCCTGCAGCGAATCAACAGCGTCCCCGATGTGGTAGTTGCCACGTTACACAGCGGAACCCCGCTTAAAAGCGGTGAAAAAGTTGCCGGGGCCAAGGTGATTCCACTCGTCGTTTCTGAGGAAACAGTGGCCGCCGTGGAGCAAATCTGTGCCGAAGGGCCGCCACCCCTGCAGGTAAAACCTTACCTGCCTTTTATTATCGGGGCGATTATTACCGGACGCGAAGTGGTCGAGGGCCGCATTAAAGATGGGTTCGGCCCCGTGCTGGAACATAAAGCAGGCTTCTACGGTCAGGAAAAACCGCTTATTCACTTCTGCGGGGACGATGAAACTCAAATTTCCGCCCTGATCGAACAGTTAATCGCCGAAGGCTGCACCATGGTTATTGTTACCGGGGGAATGTCAGTCGACCCCGATGATGTAACCCCCACCGCAATCAGGAATACAGGCGCTGGAATAATTAAGTACGGCGCGCCTGCCCTGCCCGGGGCAATGTTCCTGCTGGCCTACAGGGGTGATGTCCCCCTTATTGGCCTTCCTGCCTGCGCGATGTATTTTCAGAACACCATCCTCGACATCCTGCTGCCCCGCCTGCTGGCGGGAAACAGGGTAACCGCGGGTGAAATAGCAGCTCTCGGACACGGCGGCCTCTGCCGCCGCTGTGATGACTGCACCTTTCCCCGGTGCTCATTCGGCAAGGGCGGGATGTAAGGCGCCTATTCCAGCGCTTTAAGCATGGTTACCTGCGGCGGCCCGGTGACGGCATCTTTAATTGCTTCCCTGAAGGCAAGGTAATGGGGAAGTTTACGATGCTCGTCAAGGGCTTCCGGTCTGGTATATTTTTCCAGGATATAGAGCTCAGATGGATTGTCTGCCGCGACAAACGGGTCGTAGAGCAGGCATTCTTTTTCTTCTTTCCTTACCGCTTCAGCCATCATGACCGTGGCTTCAGCCACTTTTTCTTCCATGCCGGGTTTAACTTTTAACACTGCTACCAGGCCAATCATTTAGTTAACGCCTCCTGTTTGATTTACCTTGTTTTTCCTGCCCTGAATCATGTCGCCATAATATGGTAACCGCAGTCCGCATAGATTACTGTCCCCGTAATGGCGCGGGACATGTCTGCAGCCAGGAAGAGCGCTGCAGCGGCTACGTCATCGGCCGTTGCCAGGCGGCGCAGAGGCGTCCGCTCTTCAACCCCGTCAAGCAGGCGGTTAAAGTCTTTTACTCCCTTGGCTGAAAGGGTCTTGATCGGCCCTGCCGATATTGCATTAACCCTGATCTCATGCGGACCGAGGTCGGCAGCCAGGTAGCGGACGCTGGCTTCAAGGGAAGCCTTGGCCACACCCATAATGTTGTAGTTGGGGACCACCCTCTCTGAACCCTGGAAAGTAAGGGTTATAATACTTCCTCCCTCACTCATCAGGGGGTAGAGGCGCCTGGCGGCTGCAGTCAGTGAATAAGAACTGATATCATGGGCCAGGTGAAAGCCTTCACGGGAAGTGTCAACGAAAAGCCCGTCAAGCTCTTCCTTTTTAGCGTAGGCCAGGCTGTGCACGACGCCATGCAGCGTACCCCATTCCTGTTTCAGGCGCTTAGCCAGATCATCCAGTTCGGCATCCTCGGCAACGTTACAGGGCGCCATCAGGGCCCCCGGCATATTCTCATTTACCAGGCGCTCCACTTTTCCTTTGAACCTTTCGTCCTGGTAGGTAAAGGCCAGGTTTGCCCCCGCATTATTTAAAGCCTGCGCAATAGCCCAGGCGATACTGCGCTTATTGGCTACACCCATCACTACAATGTTTTTTCCCTGGAGCATTTTAAGATCTGTCATTACATTTAAACCCCTTCCTATGTTTTACCGGCTTTTAAACGCCGGATATAATACTATCACATAACCCCTCCAACAGGCGAAAACTACTTCGGAATTCCGGCTAGAGGAATTTAAAGTTATCAACATCAAAAAGGCCGCGATCGGTTATTTTTAAAGAGGGGATCACGGGCAAAGCCAGGAAAGAAAGGGTCAGAAAAGGCTGGGGCAGCTGCGTGCCCAGTTCCCGGGCCGCCCCGAGAATCTTCTCCATCCCGGTGGCAACAGTTTCAGCAGGTTCGGCTGACATCAAACCGGCTACAGGCAGGGGCAGGGAAGCTTTAACGCTGCCTATTTCGTCTACCGCAACAAAACCCCCGCCCATCCGGGCCAGTTCATTAACTGCAGCGGCCATCGCTATTTCTTCAACCCCTGTAACCAGGATATTATGCGAGTCATGGGCCACACTGGAAGCGAGCGCGCCCTCATTTAAACCGATCCCCTTTACGAGGCCTACAGCCAGGCGGCCGCTGGCTTTATGCCTTTCGACCACCGCTATTTTATTAATTCCGCTGCCCGGATCAACGTTCACGGCACCGCTCTTATCACGCGGCAGATCGAGCATCAATTTTTCGGTTACCAGCTGCCCGGGAATAACCCCGATCACCGCTGCCTTTCCCTCCGGCAGTTCCAGGGCAAAGTCAGCTTCAACAACCTCCCGGGCCAGTTTAACCGAGTGCAGGGCTGCAGGAGGGAGGGTGTACGGCGGTATTTCTGCTGTAAGTTTCCCGTCCCTGGCCGCCACACGGCCGTTTTTAACTACCAGCTCAACTTCGAAGTCCCTCAGATCTTTAAAAACTACCAGGTCCGCCAGGTAAGCGGGAGCAAGCGCTCCGCGATTGTATAACCGGTAATGCCTGGCTGCGTTTAGGGTGGAAATCCTGATCATTTGCAGGGGATCCGCGCCCAGCGATACGGCGGTCTTCAGCAATCCGTCAAGGTGGCCCCCGGACAGGAGCTCCCCGGCCTCCCGATCATCGCTGCCAAACATGAAAGCATCCACGGTAGCCTGATTAACCAGCGGCAGAAGCTCTTCCAGGCTGGAAGAAGCTGAACCGTGCCTGATAATTATTTTCATGCCGCTGCGCAGCTTTTCAACTGCTTCAGCGGCGGTGAGGCATTCATGATCGGTTGTAATCCCGGCGCTCAGGTAAGCCTGCAGATCGGGGCCGCTTACCGACGGAGCGTGCCCATCAACTACCGTGCCTTCTTTTAGGGCGAAAATTATTTTGGCCAGAACCTCTTCGTCCCCCTCAATTAAACCAGGGTAGTTCATCATTTCGCCCAAACCGACCACCCGCGGCTGCTTAAGCAGGTCAGCCACCTGGGCGGCAGTCACTTCCGCACCTGCGGTCTCCATGCTGGTAGCCGGCACACAGGAAGGAACAGTAGAGAAGAAATCGCAGGGCAGCCCTCCGGCGGCGGCCAGCATCATCCTGACTCCTTCGACCCCGAGAACATTGGCGATTTCATGCGGATCGTTGATTACACAGGTTGTCCCGTGCACGGCCAGTATGCGGGCCAGTTCAGGGGGGAAGAGGAGAGTGCTTTCAATGTGCAGGTGGGCATCAATTAACCCCGGGGCCAGGTAACTGCCTCCGAGGTCGATAACTTCGTTGCCGCTTGAGTATTCGCCACCTACCGCAGCGATCACACCGTCCTGCACGGCAAGGTTAGTTTCAATAATTTCACTGCTGAAAACATTGACCAGGCGGCCGTTTTTAAGCAGCAGATCGGCAGGCTTTTCGCCTTTTGCCACAGCCAGACGCCTGAGGATCCTGTCGATAGCTGTTAAAGTATTATTATCCATCGGTCATCCCTCCATTACGTTACCATTTATAGTTCATTTTTTGGAAACGTTTTTCCTGCCGGGCCGGGGTTTAATGGAGGAAAGTCTGCTATGCTGCCGGTAAGCGTTCAAAAAACATGGCTTTTCATAAATTTCTGACGGTACATAATGCGGTCCGCCTGGTTAAAGACCTGGTCAAGGTCCTGTTCAGGTCCTGCACAGACCGCCAGCCCGAGGGAAATGCTTACTGGCTGGATTTGATGCTGTCCGTTGTGTTTTTCCACTTCAGCATTGATCCGGCTCATGACCCTATCGCCGGCCTCCCGATCAGTGCGGGGCATAATAATCGCAAATTCGTCTCCGCCTACGCGGGCTAAAACATCGTCTTTGCGAATTGATCTTTTTAGTATCTCTGCACAATACTTAAGGACCGTGTCTCCGGCATTGTGGCCAAGGGTATCGTTAATAATTTTCAGCCGATCAAGGTCGCCTACAATTATGGCAACGGGGTATTCGCGTCCGCCTTCAAGGCGGCTGATTTCAATATCAAAGTATGACTTGTTATGAAGTCCGGTCAGGGAGTCATGCAGGCTTAAAAATTTAAGCTGCGCTTCATGTGCTTTGCTGTCTGTGATATCTTCGCCCAAGCTGAGATATTCCCGGAGGCGCCCATCGCGGGTATATATCGCCCGGTTAATCCATTTAACCCACTTGGCCGTTCCACCGGGACCGATGTTAGCATTTTCTACATTAACAATCGGTTTTTCCGGCGTGAGCCGGGAGATAGCCTTTTCAACTTTCGCGTGTTCTGCTTCCGGGATAACCTGGAACATATTGCCGCCGATAATTTTTTCCCGGTCAACCCCGAAAAATCTACAGTAGGCATCATTTACGTAAGTTAGCTTGAAATCAGGGTTAAAACGGCAGATAAATGACGGCATATCTTCAGCAAGGGTCCGATACCACTCCCGGCTGTTAATAATGACTTCTTCTGTTGATTTTCGTTCAGTGCTGTCGGTAGCGATGACCAGCTTGACAATCCGCCCGTCAAGCCATTCGATCGATGTCAGGCGGTATTCATAGTGCCGCTGGTTAAATGTGCTTTTGAACTCCCAGGCTGACTGCTCACCCGCCTTAGATTCGGCCTGTTTAAGCTTTTCTTTATAGCAAAAGCTGCAGGGGCCGTCCTGCCCTCTCTGCATAGCCTGCCAGCAGATCCTGCCGACGGCATCACCATAAATATCCCGCCCGTAACGGTTCATATAAAGGAGCTCATAAGTATTAAAATCAACTACATAGATCAGGGCATTTATGCTGTCCAGGATTTGAATTGCCTGGTGGTATATATTTTTCAGTCCGTCAGGATGCACCTTGATTGTTGGCTCTGCCGGGTGGCTAGAACTCCGAATCATCTCACCCGATTGGCCATTGCCCTGAACAGGAGGTTTCAGAGCAAGTTCCGGCTTGATCTTTGTGATAAAACGGATCTGCAGGGGCATCAATAATTCCTCCGGGATATATAATTTTAATTACGTCAATGCCGGCGTGGAAGTTCAAGTTGTAAAGGATGGCTTGATTTGCACAAAGCAAGTTTGTGCGTGAGGGTTAAAAAGCCCATCTCAACTATTGATAGATGGGCTTTCTGTATACTTCGCCTGAACCGGCAGCTGGCTGGCGATAGCAATTACATTGCCTTAGCCCCTCTTAGCTTTGCGTCACCATCTTTCGATAGCTTTGCTTTTACAGTCCAATAATTCTGAACTTGTGAAATTATTATACTACGGTAAG
>SKOR01000079.1 GCA_007119965.1 Syntrophomonadaceae bacterium | reverse complement strand
TTTGTATCTCCGACCTTTACATTAAAATGCGCAGCCCTGCCCTTATAAGGACACGCCGTCTGCCTGTCGCTCGGTTCCAAAAGGTCCATCCTGACATCGGTGCGGTACAGGTAGTAGCGGACCGGGTGACCGGTTTCAAAAAGCAGGACCGGACGGTTCGACTCCGCAACCGTCTCACCGTTAATTACAACTTTTACATGGCGGGAGCTTTGCAGCACATCGATACGGGTGTAGGGGTCCCGGGGATGCACAAAAACCGGTTCATCTTCTTCATACCACTGATCCATGCTTTCCCAGTTAAAAGTAATATATTTCCCGCCATCACCTCCGCCTGGCGGCGGCTCAATATACTGCCAGGCAGCTTCCTCTGCCTTCCGATCTCCAACTGTAACAGTCCAGTTTCTCGTCCGCTCCGGCTTTTCAGTATCCGGGATGCCGGCCGGTTCAAGCCAATCCATGTTTATATCTTCCGGGGGGAAGAAATAACGCTCCGGGCGCTGACGGAGCAGCATTGTGCGGCGGCTGTCTGCAATTATTTTGCCGTTGAATAAAACCCTGATTCGCTTGGGGCAGGGAACCCATATTTCACTTTTAACCGCAGGCAGATGTTGAAATCCCAGTTTCTTATTAATATAAATCTCCCCTTCTTATGCCGTTTGATAGCTGACAGGCACCTGTTCAGCAGTTAATCCCGGCAATAAACCCAGGCGCTGCAGTCAACCCTCGATCTTTTTAACCAAGAGTTCGTTGACCAGCCCGGGGTTGGCTTTGCCCCCGGTTTCCTTCATTACCTGGCCAACCAGGAATCCGATTACCTTTGTTGCCCCGCTGCGGTATTTTTCCACACTGTCCGGATTTTCCGCTAGGACCTTCCCGACAACGGCCTCCAGTTCAGAATGGTCGGATATCTGGAGCAGCCCTTCTTCTTCCACGACCAGTCGGGGCGGTTTACCGCTCTGAAAAGATTTTTCCAGCACATCCTTGGCAATCTTGCCGCTGATCAGGCCTTCGTCGATCATTTTTAAAAGATCAGCCAGATCTTCAGCCCTGAAAGAACTCTGGTCAGCTTCAAGGCCGGCATTTTTAAGCAGTGCGGAGAGCTCTCCCATAACCCAGTTGCTGACTACCTTGGGATTGTTATAACATTCCAGGCAGGCTTCAAAATAATCGGCCAGGCAGCGTGAGGAGGTCAGCACTGCAGCATCATATTCAGGAAGGCTGAAATCGCTGATGAAACGGGCCGCTCTTGTTTCAGCCATCTCGGGCAGGGCGGCGAGGGCTTTTTCCACTTCTTCGGCGGTCAACTCTACCGGGGGCAGCTCAGGGTCTGTAAAACAACGGTAATCATGTGCTTCCAGCTTACCGCGCATCACGATCGTTTCCTGTTTATCTTCTTCCCAGCGCAGTGTCTGGGTAATCACCTCTTCGCCGCGCCTGAGAATCTCTCCCTGCCGTTTGATTTCATGCTCCAGTGAACGTTCAACCGCTTTAAAGGAATTCATGTTTTTGAGTTCAGTTTTACTGCCAAAAGTTTCCCTGCCCACGGGGCGCAGGGAGATGTTGGCGTCACAGCGCAGGCTGCCTTCTTCCATCTTGCAGTCGGAAACACGGGCGTACTGGAGAATCCTTTTTAACTGTTCAAGATAGCGGCGCGATTCTCCCGGAGAACGGAGGTCGGGTTCGGTAACAATTTCAACCAGCGGCACGCCCGACCGGTTGTAATCAACCATAGAGGCATCCCCGCTGAGGGCATGGACCAGTTTGCCGGCATCCTCTTCCATGTGGACCCGCCCAATGCGGACTTTTTTCAGGTTACCCTGATCATCTTCGATCATCAGGTGCCCCCCGCTTCCGATCGGCTCATAATACTGCGACAACTGGTAACCCTTGGGCATATCAGGGTAAAAGTAGTTTTTGCGATCAAAATAGCTGAAGAGGGCTATTTCACAGTTTAGGGCCAGCGAGGCAGTCAGGGCCTGCTGCACGGCAAAACTGTTCAACCGGGGGAAAGCCCCGGGGAACCCGAGGCAGACCGGACAGGTGTTGACATTCGGTTCGGGGACAAAGCGGTTCGGGCAGGCGCAAAATAGTTTGCTTTCTGTCTGTAGTTCAACGTGCACCTCAAGGCCGATTATAACTTCAAACTCCATGAATACCTTCCTTTCTGTCCCTTAGGAAATCCCGTATGGGAAAAGCTCGATTTCTCGTATCATCCGGTCACAGACAGCAGCCATTATCCCCTCGCTGAAAGGCCGGCCTATCAACTGCAGGCCGACAGGAAATTTGCCCGCCTGCCCTGCGGGCAGGCACAATGACGGCAACCCGGTCAGGCTGACCGGCGCACAGAATAGATCCTCCGTCCAGGCATCCAGGAAATCCGCCTCTGCGGCAGCCCGGCCGGGAAGCGTTTTCGCCGCCGGCAGCATCAGCAAATCACATTGGCCAAGGGCTGCTGCGAATTCCCGGCGCACCAGGTTCCAAACCCTGAGGGCCTGGCGGTAATATAGATCGTAGCTGCCCTGACTGAGTAAATGTGTCCCGAAAATACTGCGCCGGCGGGCCTCCCGGCCGAGAATACTGCCGCGCGATTTACTGTAGAGCTCTTCCAGATCACCGGCTTCTTCAACAGCACCGAAACGGATACCGTCAAACCGGGAATGGTTGGATGAAGACTCGGCCAAAGAAATAACATAATAAGCCTGAAGAGCTTCTGGCAGTAACGGCAATTCAAGATCAATACATTCAAAACCGGCGGCAGAATACTGTTCCCTTGCCTGCTCAAACACTTCGCGCAGGCCGGGTTCTAAATGGTCGAAAGCAGCTGCCGGATAACCAATTCTCAGCCCTTCTGTGTCAACAGCAGTGCCCGCCCCGGCCGCCCTCTCTTTACATACCGCGGTAGAAGCATCACGCTCATCAAACCCAGCTATTACTTCCAGGGCGGTGATAACATTTTCACCGGAAATGGCCGTAACCCCGACCTGGCCAAAAGAACTGCAAAAAGTGTTCAGCCCGTAGCGGGAAACCTGCCCTGCAGTCGGGCGCAAACCGATTACGCCGCAGTGCGAAGCTCCCTGGCGCAGGGCACCTCCGCTGTCGCTTTCCAGGGCAAGCATGCAAATACCTGTAGCTACCGCGGCGGCTCCGGCGCTGCCGGCTGTGCGTTCAGGATCCCAGGGATTAATCGTCGGGCCGTCAGGTGAAGAAGCTGTCGTTGAGCCCATGCTCATATCGTCCAGGTTTGTTTTTCCGACAACGATAGCACCGGCATCCATTAATCTTTCCACTGCAGTGGCAGTATAGGGCGAAAAAAACTCTTTGAACGCCGGAGATCCAAAGCCGGTCGGCAAAACGCCATAACAGAGATCATCTTTTACAGTTACGGGCACCCCGGCCAGGGGGAGCTTCTCGCCTTTTTCGATTTTCCTGTCGATAGCTTTAGCCTGTTCCAGGGCATCGATACCGGCAATCTGGGTAAATATATTCAGTCCTTCATTAAGGATAGAACAGCTCTCAAGAGTTTTTTCAATTAGTCCTTCGGCAGTGACTTCACCGCTGTTAACCGTTTCCGCCGCCTGGCGAATCGATATTTTCCTTAACTCCACGGTAAACCTCCTTGCACAGTATGGTCAGGCCGGTTCTTATGCCTGCCGGTTATTCTATGATCGGGGGCACGAGGTAAAACCCGCCAGCAAAATCGGGGGCGGCCTCCTGCAGTTCGGCCAGGCCGCCCTGCCGGGCACAATCCTCCCGCAGCACATTCACAACACCGTGGCTGACCAAAACCTGTTTTGTTTCGGCTGTATCAACCGCCAGCATCGGCTTAAGCCACTTCATAAATCTATCCAGTTCCCTGTCCAGTGCTTCCTGCTCAGAAACATCGACCCCGATTTTGATAGCCCTGATTGCCTTATCCAATCCATGTTCAGCATCTGTCAATATGATCACCTGCTTTTCTGATATCCCTGCAAAATACTTAACAGACCATAGCCTATAATTCGGGAAAAGAGGGCAGAAACCTGCCCTCACCGTTTAAAAAGGCGATTAATATGCCATCCGGGTCCGGCCCGGCCGGCGAAACTGACTGCGCAAAAAGTAAGGCAAATTATAACACACCGCTCCAGAGCGCAGTCAAAATAGGTAAAAGCTTCCGCCTGTTTAACTCAACAGCAGCTTTGGCCATGTCAGACAGAGAAGATTTTTTCCATGCTCTGCTCATGAACTATACGCGCACCATCATCATAAAGGACAAACCTGATCAGGTTGACGCTTTTCAGCCCGGGCAAAATCTTCTTAATCGTCTCGAAAGCTACCATGGCGGCATCTTTGATCGGGTAGCCGAATGCACCCGTAGATATGGAAGGAAAGGCTACAGAATCGATATTGCTGTCTTCCGCGAGCTGAAGGGCATTGCGGTAGCAGTCGGCAAGCAGCTTATCTTCGGGTTTATCAACACCGAAGACCGGACCCAGTGTATGGATCACATAGCGATTCGGTAAATTGTGAGCCCCGGTGATCACCGCTTCGCCGGGTTTGATCGGGGCCAGCGGGCGGCATTCCTCTTCAAGGCCCGGGCCTGCTGCCCGGTGCAGGGCACCGGCTACCCCTCCCCCTATCCTGAGCTGGGCATTGGCGGCATTTACCACAGCAGTGATATCCTCCTGCGCAGCAATATCGCCAACAGTACACTCAATCGTAACCCCGGACACAATTTTTTTCATTTTATCAGACCTCCTCGAGGTAAATGGCAAACCCGGCACAGCAGTTTTAGCTGCCTCCATACCCGGAGTTTATAAAACAGCCTGATTAAAACTGTTTTTGTCTATTTGTAAAATCCGACGGCGCTTTAGTTCGGTTTTTAATTCCGGGTTTTTTATTCGTCCCTGATACCACTATTATGCCAAAAGGGCCCGGAGGAATCAAACCCCCGGGCCGAAAACCACTTTTTCACTCTACGCAGGTTGCTCAGGCTGAAAAACATAACGGGGCCGGCATGTTTCATCCTTTCCTTCCAGTTAATCCCCTATTTTCCAGGCTTCCCAAACCCTGCCGACAAGTTCGGGGCCGGGTTTAAGTGTCTTTTTGCCGGGCTGCCATCCTGCGGGGGTGGGCTCTCCCGTCTTGCGAACATGCTGGAAAGCCTGAACCTGGCGAACCAGCTCAGAAAAATTGCGGCCCACAGGGGGGGTCAGCACTTCCATTGCCTGGATTACCCCATCGGGATCGATCAGGAAGCGGCCCCTGACGTTAACGCCGGCGGCTTCGTCATAAACACCGAAGAGGCCCCCAACCTTTCCACCTGTGTCAGCCATCATGGGAAAGGGAACCCCGCCGTCAACCATTTTTGAAAGTTCAACTTCCTGCCAGATCTTATGAGTAAACTGGCTGTCCACACTGCATGACAAAACCTCTACGCCGAGATCCTGCAATTCGTTATACCTGGCGGCAACTGACGCCAATTCTGTCGGTCACACAAAGGTAAAATCACCCGGGTAGAAACAAATAACCACCCACTTATCCTTGTAATCTGACAGTTTAATTTTCTTAAAACCGCCGGCTACATAGGCATCAGCTTCAAAATCGGGGGCTTTTTGGCCAACTTTTACACACATAAAGGTCCCTCCTTAAAGTTTAACAATTATTTGTAGTATATATTCCATATATTAATAATCATTCCTGCCCCTATTAAAAATTAATATTCATTACAGGGTCAGGCATAAAAAAGCCCTGCTCATTGAAAGGGCAGGACGGATCTTATCAGGACTTTCTTTGGGAGCTACCGGCAGCCGGGTCAGGCTCAGCTTAAACCTGTGGCCTGCTTGTTTCCAGGAGGGTTCTCTTTTTGATCTGCTCTTCAGCCAGGGAGTCCAGGGTTTCTGACTGCAGTTCTTTAACGATTACTTCATGCAGCCTGGACCAGACACTGCGGGTCACACATTGGTCAACCCTGCCGCAAACCCCTGGATTATTGACACAATCTGTGGGAGCCAGGGATCCTTCCACACAGTGGACTATATCATACAGGGTTATCTGGTCTGGAGGAATGACCAGGGTGTAGCCGCCACGGCTTCCTTTTTGGGTACTTACAAACCCGTTTACCCGCAACGGGTTCATTAACTGCTCCAGGTACTTGATCGAAATTTCCTGGTTGTGTGCGATATCTTTCAGCTTTACAGGTTCCCCCCTGTAATTAATGGCCAGTTCGATCATTGCCCGGGCGGCATAGCGCGCTTTTGTGGACAAACGCATTTATTTTGCCTCCTTAACACTCTTAAGTATTTTATATCTATCCGGGTCACAGGTAGTTTCCGGTTCGCAGTTTTCCGGTTAGACTATTAACCGTTATTGTCACGCAAAGAATTCGCAGCCCGGGTATTTAATGACCCGTTAAGATTGATCTTCAAATAAGGCGGTCGAAATATACCTCTCGGCTAAATCAGGGAAAATTGTTAAAATCATTTTGCCTTCATTTTCTGGGCGTGCGGCTACCTGCAGGGACGCTGCACCGGCCGCTCCGGACGAGATCCCGACCAGCAACCCCTCTTCCCTGATTAAGCGGCGGGCTGTTTCCAACGCCACTGCACCGGGAATCCTGATAATTTCATCTGCTAAATCCAGCTGCAGAACCTCGGGGACAAAACCGGCCCCGATCCCCTGAATTTTGTGAGGTCCCGGGCTGCCGCCCGATAGTACCGGCGATTCTTCGGGCTCTACGGCAATAACCCGGAGCCCCGGTTTTCGACCTTTCAGAACTCGGGCTACGCCTGTTATTGTCCCGCCTGTACCAATACCGCAAACCAGAATATCAATTTTACCTTCGGTATCCTGCCATATTTCTTCTGCTGTCGTTCGGCTGTGGACTTCAGGGTTAGCTTTGTTAACAAACTGTTGCGGAATAAAGTACCTGCTATCCCCGCCGGCAATCTCTACAGCTTTTTGCACAGCGCCAGTCATTCCTTTTTCACCCGGGGTCAGGATCAGTTCCGCCCCCAGGGCCCTGAGCATACTCCTTCTTTCAGAACTCATTGTATCAGGCATGATCAGCAGGCACTTGTAACCTTTTGCGGCACAAACGAGAGCAAGGCCGATACCGGTATTACCGCTTGTCGGTTCCAGTATCACGGTGTCCGGCTTCAAAAGATTTTCACGCTCGGCCGTCTCAATCATGTTCAGGGCAATGCGATCTTTTACACTGCCTCCCGGGTTATAGGACTCCAATTTTGCAACCACCCTGGCCCGGCTTTTTTCTGTAACCCTGTTCAGGTAAACCAGGGGTGTTTTACCGATTAATTCAGTAACATCTTTTGCTATCATCCTGTCCACCCTCCATAAGCTGGGAGCAAGTTCCCTACTAATTTAGTAGATTTTATTTTATTAATAGTGTAACCAATCTCAGGCCGGCTGTCAACAATCTTCGGTTTGGTGGGGGTATGTTCCCGGGGTAGAGAGCAGCCTCCGATATGTTTAGCTGTCGCGGCTGCCGTTCGAATTTGAATCCTGAGCCTGCAAAGTTTCTTCATCGCCCTTATCAGCGCCGTGCCAGAGCACCCGCTGGGGGAATGGAATTTCGATCCCGGCTTCCTCAATCGCCTTTTTAATATTCCAAAGCATTTCCATCTTCACCCCGAACCACTGTGTTGAGGGAGACCAAATCCGGACGATAATATCCACACTGCTGTCTCCCAGGCTTTCGACATAAACCTGGGGCGCAGGGTTGACCAGGGCCAGGGGGTGTGCGTTAATCAGGTTCCTGATTACCTGCATTGCCTGGTCGGCGTCATCAGCGTAGCTGATCCCGACCGTATATTCAAAACGTCGAACCGGGTTACTGGTATAGTTGGTAATGCTGGAGGTAAAAACAGTTTCGTTTGGGATACGCACAAAATTTCCATCTAGCGTGCGGATCGAGGTAGAGATGATCTGGATATCTTCGACAAAACCAAGGTTGCCTGATATATCGATCAGGTCGCCAATCTTAACAGGCCGTTCGCCCATCAGGAATATGCCGCTGATCAGGTTGCCGATGATACTCTGGCTGGCAAAACCGACCGCCAGGCCAACGATGCCCCCGGCCACCAACAGTCCTGAAGGCTCTATCCCTAGCACAGGCATAATCCAGATAATGGCAATCACTATAATTCCGTAAGAAACTATCTTGGTTATTATATCAAGCTGTTCTTTAACCATCCTGTCCGTAAATGTCTTGCGCAGCTGAACTGCGATCAGCTTTGATAGTATAAGGGCGCCAACAAAGACCAGCACAGCCAGGATTAGCAAGAATAAGGTAACATCCCCGTAAATTATGTAATTAAGCCACTCGAGCATTTAGTAGCCCTCCTCCATTACTGTTTTTCCCGGTAAAGTGAGCAGCTTTGTACTGTAAAGTTCAAGAGCCTTCTTCATCCCCGCCTGTAGCGGTTCATCGATAAAATTAGTTTCTGCAGCAGATTCGCTGTTTATTTTCATAGTTGCTTGCAAAGAGACCAGGTTTTGGTTAAAATACAGTTTCATCCCCCGGGCACTGAGAACCACCTTATGCACCTCGGCCCACCGGGCACCGGTATTCTGGATAGACAGGTTTATAACCCCAAGTTCAACCGGGTTCACCGCCGGCACAGAATAATGCACTGCGCTCAGCCAGTATTTACAAATCAGGCCGGCTTTAATAGTGCCGTAGAGGGTGAACTTGGGCGGGGTGAGGGCAAAGGTGTCCAGAATCCGGCTGTTTCCCTTCCGGTTTTCTATAATTGCTGATAATTCCAATGGGAAGGTTAAAAGCACGTTTGCAGAAGCCCGCGGCTCAACCGTTAGAGGCTGCTCCAATGTCACCTGCAGGTGGGAACTCACCCCGGCAGGCAGGTTTAAAGGCTCTACAGGGCTGAGCACCAGGCTGCCTTTATCTGTTATTACCTTCTTCTCAACGGTCTTATCCCGGCCTTCCCGCCTGTATATAAAACCGTCCTCACTCTTTTCCACTGCCAGGGAAAACCCCTCAAAGTTCATCTGCAGCGGCAGCTTGTGCGGCCCCCAGGGAAAACCATTGTTTTTCTGTCCGGCTTCATAATCCCAGGTAACCTGCCTGACGGCTTCTGTTGTCCCCTCACTTTTTTTGGCCATAACCAACCCCCCTTTCCGGTAATGATCAGCGGATACTGTTCCGGTAGTTCATTATTTCGACCTTCGGAAAAGCAAATCCTTTATCAATGCAGAGATGTTAAGCATAACCAGCCGTTATTTCTTCAGCCGGAGCCTTTCCCATCCGATCTGGCGTTATCTCCCTTTTAATCATAATTACCGGCCACCGCGCCCTATCGCTGTTTACTGATACCCCTGTAACAGAAAAGACGGCCTGTTTATTTATAAACAAACCGTCTTCCGGAAAACCCCGATTATTAAACAGGTTTCTTATCCGCTGTGTTTGGCAGTCCTTTCGCGGCGGCTGCGGTCCAGTATTTTTTTGCGCATCCGGATAGCGGCAGGAGTCACTTCCACCAGTTCATCTTCTTCGATATATTCCATGGCCTGTTCCAGGCTGAACAACTTTGGCGGAGTCGGCTTAATCGCCTCGTCAGCAGCACTGGCCCTGATATTGGTCAGGTGCTTTTTCTTGCATACATTAACATCCAGGTCATTTTCGCGTGAATGTTCGCCGACGATCATCCCGGCATAAACATGTTCATTGGGACGGATATAGAGCGTCCCGCGTTCTTCCATGTTCACTATACCGTACGGAGTCGCCTCCCCGCTTTCAAAGGCAATCAGCACACCCCGCCGCCGACCGTAGATATCCCCCCTGGTTTTTCCGTAATGGCTGAACAGGTGGTGCATTATCCCCTCGCCACGGGTATCAGTGAGCAGTTCAGAGCGAAAGCCGATCAGGCAGCGGGCAGGAATCACGAATTCAAGTTTCAGGTTATTCTCTCCTGCCGGCTCAAGGTTAAGCATCTCACCCTGCCGCTCCCCGAGGTTCTCAATCACCCTTCCGGAATACATTTCAGGAATGTTCACATATAATTTTTCGTACGGCTCGCAGGTAACACCGTCAATTGTTTTTAATATCGGCTTGGGCTTCGATATCTGCAGTTCGTAACCTTCACGCCGCATCGTTTCAATCAGGATCCCCAGGTGAAGTTCCCCCCGCCCGGCAACCTCAAAAATTTCAGGAGAAGCGGTTTCCGAGACCTTCAGGCTGACGTTTGTCTCAGCCTCTTTCCACAGCCTGCTGCGCAGCTGGCGGGAGGTGACATACTTTCCTTCCTGCCCGGCAAAGGGGCTGTTGTTAACCATGAAATTCATAGTCAGTGTCGGCTCATCCACACTGAGCAGAGGCAAAGGAAGGGGGTTGAGGGGGTCACTGACCGTTTCGCCGATATTGACCTGGCCCAGGCCGGCCACGGCCACGATATCCCCGGCCTCTGCACGGGCCGTTTCGCGGCGCTTCAGCCCCTCGTATGTCCAAAGTTTGCCTATTTTCATAACTTCCACGCGGCCATCCTGCTTGCATAAAGCAACACTCTGGCCGCCGCTTATAAACCCGTTACGGATTCGGCCAATGCCAACCCGCCCCACGTAATCGTCATAATCAAGGGTGTTGATCTGCAGCTGCAGCACCCCATCGGAATCAGCCTGCGGCGGCGGCATTTCAGCCAATATTAAATCGAAAAGGGGTTTCAGATCAGATCCCTGTTCGGCGAAATCCATTGCAGCCAAACCCTGGCGTGAGTTAGTGTAGATTACCGGGAAATCGAGCTGCCAGTCAGCTGCTTCCAGCTCTACGAAAAGATCGAAAACCTCGTTTAAAACTTCTTCTGGCCTGGCGTCGGGCCGATCGATTTTATTAATCACTACTATAATGCGCAGGCCAACCTCCAGGGCTTTGCGCAGGACAAACTTGGTTTGGGCCATCGGGCCTTCGAAAGCATCGACAAGTAGCAAAGCGCCATCGACCATGCGGAGGACCCGCTCCACTTCACCGCCGAAATCAGCATGCCCGGGAGTATCTACGATATTGATCTTGGTACTGCCGTAATGCACAGCGGTGTTCTTGGATAAAATCGTAATGCCCCTTTCCCTTTCCAGGTCATTGGAATCCATCACCCGCTCAATCACCTGCTCATTTTCCCGGAATATTCCTGCCTGGCGAAGAAGCCCGTCCACCAGGGTCGTTTTACCATGGTCTACATGGGCAATAATTGCGACATTGCGTATATTATTCTCTGTTTGTAAATTCATTTTGCTCCACCTGTCTTTAACTGGTTTAACAGCACATCTAATAAATGCACAGCATCTAATTAAAACACTATTCACCGGGAAATGCAAATATCCGGTGGAAAATTGTTTACGAAATTGTTTAACCGAGGAAAGGCTTAATGGCCAGATTGTATATGGGAATACCTATGGGGCAGTAGCAGCGGCGGCAGGTGGCGCATTGTTCGATACCCAGGCGGCGGGCCTGGGATTTTCTGTTTTTTTGATCGCGGGGATCGAGGTGGAGCTGGGCCAACTTCAGAAAGACCAGGGGGCCGGCAAACCGGTTTAAGGCCGGATCGGAATAATCAAGGTTTGGACAGGCAGCATGACAGGAAAAACACTCAACACAGCTTAACAACTTTTTCAGACCTTCGGGGACTTCCAGCAGGGGAAAGCAATCACCGGCCCCGCACTGATCAGTCCCGGGGGATTCGTCCGGGACAGTCCCGGAAAAAAATATTTTTTGATCCTTAAGCAGCCTGTCAAGCGGGCTGCGATCGACAACCAGGTCGCGGATAACCGGTAAATTTGCAAGGGGGCCCACCAGGGTTTGATCATTATTCAAAAAAGCAGTACAGGCCAGCCCGGGCCGGCCGTTCACTTCCACCCCGCAAAGGCCACATTTTGCATAGCGGCAGGAGTACTCAAAGGCAAGGGTCGAATCAAGGTTTTCATATATGTAAAGCAGGGACTGCAGCACGGTCGCCCGTCCTTCTGCCGGCACGGTATAAGATTCTTCCCATCCCGGCACTGCCCGATCCTGGTGAAAACGCTTGATAATGATCGTTTTTTTCTTTTTAACCATAATACCGCCTTTTCCGTTTTTAACCGCCCGTAAAGTTATTGCAGCGAAACCGGGTGCGGTTAAGATTCCAACGGCGCCAGGCCGCTTTCCAGCGAGCCGTCCTCATTCACCCGGACATAAGTGTGGCACCTGAATTCCTGATCGTTGCGCTCCGGGTAATCTGCGCGCAGGTGAGCTCCCCGGCTTTCACGACGCTCGAGGGCACTTAAAACCAGGGCCCTGGCTGCAGGCAGCATCAGGTTTAATTCCACGGCATCCAGGATCTGCCGGTTACAGGTTTTTTCCCGACTGATCTTAAGGTCTTTACTGCCTGCCGAAAGCCTGTCGAGTTCATGTAAAAGCTCCAGCAGCGCAGGTTGATCTCTTACCGGACCGGCCAGGCGCCACATGCGGTCTTCCAGTTCAGCGCGCAGCGAGGCAGGGTTATTGCGGCCGCTGCCGCCCAGCAGTTCCTGCCATTTTTCAATCTCTGACCTGAAATCAGATCCGGGATCCGCTTTGCTGACGTGCACCCGGCCGGATGAAACCTGCTGTTTTATCACAGCTTTCCCCGCCCTGGGCCCGGCATGGTATATTTCACTTAAGGCTACCGATCCGAGGCGGTTTCCGCCGTGCAGGCCGGCCTGCACTTCACCTGCCGCCAGCAATCCGTCCACCCCCGTCCGGCCAAGCAGATCTGTCCTGATCCCGCCCATCTGATAATGAAAAGTGGGCAGTACCGGCCAGCGTTCTTCCCAGCGGTAAGCTTTTAGGCCGTAAGCTGTTCGGACAATGTCAGAAATCCCGCTGCTGCAAACGGCCCTGTATCTTTTATCTCCGTCAGCAAGGGCCAGGTTTGGGCTTAAATCCAACAGCAGCCCCCCACAGGAATCGACCCTGCCTTCTGTTATGACTGGCATCATGATCCGGGTGACCTCGGCGCGGGTCATTTTACAGATTCCCCCGTCGACCAGAATATTACCCGAACCATCTAGGAGGCGTCCGGCCGGGCCGGCGGTGGATGGTTCCCCGCACAGGGCCCCGATCATCGAACGGGGCCGGGTGATCCCGAAAGGAATCGCCTGGACCTGTTCCATATCCCATAGGACAGCGCCCGCATTCAAAGCCAGACCCAGGCCGTCACCAACTGCCCCGCGGCTGTTAGTCGTGTGCGGGTAATAAAGCGCACCGCAGCCCCCGGTGGCAATCAGCACTGATCCGCAGTCCAGGCCCAGAAAATGCCCTTTCCTCAAATCCAAAGCCAGCAGCCCTTTTATGCTGCCTTCCACTTTCAACAGTTCGAGAACTGCCGTGTTGCTGTATACGTTAACTCCAAACCGCCAGAGGGCTGTTTTCAGGCATGCCCCCAGCGAAGCCCCGCCACCCAGGTTTGCCATGGAGCGGGGGCGGCTGTGCCCGCCAACCTGCGAAACTTCTTCAGAAGATATCTCTCCGCCGGGGGCGCGGGGAAAAAGAGGCCCCAACTTTTCAAGGGCTGCGACGCTGCGGGCAGCCCCGGAGGCAAAAGATTTAACCACTGCGGCTTCGCTGATCCCTTCACCGCTGCTCATCAGGTCAGCAGCAAACAGTTCTGAGCTGTCTTCAGCCAGGATGCCCGGGCAGGCAGCCATTCCAACCGCCAGGCGGGTGTTACCGAAGCCCGGGTAATCCTTTGTTACCAGGGCCACTGACCTGCCTGAAGAGGCGGCATGAACTGCCGCCAGCACAGCCGCCCCGCCGCCGCCGATACAAACCAGATCATAAGATCCCCTCTCCAAGGTTTTTGCCCCCTTATCCAGGCATGATTACAGAATCATGGCAATCCAGGCTGAGCGGCTGCTTAGTATTTATAGTTTTCTAAAGCCTTCTTCAGGAAATCAGCTACTGCATCTCCTAACCAGGCCGGCTCGATTACCTTTATATCCCGGCCCCAACTGGCAATCCAGGGGATCATTTCGTTGGCGCCGGTCAGGCGGAAAGTGACCTCAATTTCTCCTTTACCGAGCTCTCTTACTTGCTGTGAAACCTGGAAATTAATTGCCCGGAAACGTTCGGCTGTGCCGCAGCAGACCCACAGGCGGACTGTTTCAAGCCCGGCCCCTTCCTGGTTGGTCCAGGTCGCCCAGGCCTGGCTGTAGGCCTGCTTCAGGGAGTAACCCTGGGGCATTTTGTAACTTGAATCGCTGATTACCTGCAAATCCCGGATATGCACAACATGGAAAATCCGGATTCCCCTGCTGCTCAGACAGTAGCCGGTCAGGTAGTAGTTGTTAAATCGGTTAAGCAAGCCGTAGGGCTCGATAACCCGTTCCGTTTCTTTCCCGTCATAGGTCCGCACGTACTTTATTTTTAATCTTTTCCTGTAGCGAAGAGCGCTGAATATTTCACTGACCATGTGAGCAAACTTATCCGGATCGGCAGGGGCCGGTTCATTAACGTGAACGTGGTTTTCAATTTCGTTAATCAGCAGGTTATAGATACTGACTCCGGCCAGGGTCTCCGCCAGCAGCTTGCGCATCACCTTATGAAAAGCATTCTTAAGCATCCCGCGGTACTGGGGGTATAAACTGAGCGCAGCGTAAAGAGACTCGTTAATATTAAAATCTGAGGCCGCCTGCTGACCGTCAAAAAGGTAATAGGTTTTACGATCCCGCTTAACCCTTTTAATCCCGACCAGCGGGCCGGGAAGGTTTACATCCAGCCAGGGGTATTCATCCCGCTCAGGCTCTTCCCCTTCTTCCGGTTGCTCCCCCTTCGCCAGGGGATCAAAAAGCAGTTCCAGGCGTTCAAGAGCCCTGTAAATTGTTTTGCGGGAAGGAATGGTTCCTTTTACTTCTTCGTAAGCTTCTTCAAGATCTTCAATGGTAGCTCCGCCGATGGGCGTTTTTTCGAGAATTCTGACCAGGATATTGGTTATCGCTTCAGGATGGTTACAGCGTGGAGATCTTGTTGCCAAAGCACTCCCTCCCATTATTACAACTGTTGCTAAAGTTCTGCAAAAAGCAACCATATCCTGCAGGGCAAATATTTGGCTTCCCGGCAAATAATGGCCCGGGGTTAATTAAACTGCGGCTAATTCCCCGTTGGAACTGTCGGACATGATAATCAAATTAACGGTATTGAAAACCGCTCAGCTTTCGGGCCAGGCTGACTGCAGGCGGACCTAAAAGCGCCCCCAGGCCCAGGATGACGAAAGCAGGCCCCCAATGCGGCGTATAGCCGAGTTCCGCAACTAGATCTGCAGGGTTAGTGAGATCAAGGATCATACCGAAAACGGCGGGCGCAATTGCCGCTGCCGTCCAGCCTGCAAATGACTGCACAGCCATGGCGCTGCCCAGGTAATCATGGGGGACCAGTTCAGTCACTGAGGTAGAAAGCACTGAAGACTCGGCTGTAACCAAAACCCCGTAAACCAGGCTTACAACAACCACCAGCACAGCGGGCCAGGGTCTGATCCAGCCAAAAAAAAGCGAGCAGGCCGCACTGGAAAACATAATCACCTGGATTGTCCGCACCCTGCCAAAGCGATCAGAGAGGGAGCCGGCCATGGCTGTCGAGAAGCCGCCAGCCAGAATAATCAGGGCAGAGATAACGGCCCCGTAGCTGGTTGCCTGGGCCATATCCATATTCCTGCCAACCATTACGGCGGCAAAGAATGCAACAATCCAGCCGCGCATTCCGAACATTTCCCACATGTGGGCAGCGTAACCGGCCATAACCAGGAGCGCCGGACGGTTACTGAAAACCTGCCTGAAAGCGCCTTTTTCTTTACTGCTGCGCAGCGGCGGCACGCTATCCAGGGCAAAAACGGCAATCAAGCCGCCGGCAATCGGGCCCAGGGAGGTAATAAAAATCGCTGCCCGCCAGGTAAACAGGCCGGTTAATACCCCGCTGAAGAGCAGGGATAACCCTGTGCCCAGGGAAAATGCTCCCACATATAACCCGACTGCCCATCCCCGCTGTTGCGAGCTGAACCTGGCTGAAACCATTTTTAAGCCGGGCATATAAGTGCCTGCCAGGCCAAACCCGGTCAGGCAGCGCAGGATCAGGCCGGATAAGAATGAATCGGCAAACAGGGCAAAGGCAATGCCTGCCGCGCCCGCCCAGAGGGCGGAAACAACATAGATTTTTTTCGCATCGACATAGTCGGTAAGGGTCGATAAAATAACCACCAGGACAATATAGCCAACCTGGTAGGCACTGTAGATTAAGCCTGCCTCCGTATTAGTCAGGCTCCATTCCTGTTTAATAATCGGCAGAATTGCAGAGTAGTTGAGCAGCACCAGCATGGTCCCGATTTCTGCCAGGCAGAGCATGTAAAGCCATTTTTTATCGCTCATAGGTCACCATCAAAACGGGCAGGTTATCTTGGCACTAAATCTAAATACTCTCCCCCGGGGCATTATTCCTTTAATGACAGAAGAAAAGTTGATTTTGCTTTTTTCGTGACCAAAGAAAAGCAGTGTCCGTGCTTGCGCTGATGCATTTGCCAGGCCATACAGGGCAGCCGGGCAGGTGCTGATCAGGATATTTCTTTAATAATTATTGAACCGTTTATTATAATATATGATATAATAATTATTAAATTGGTTTTAAACCAAAAAACGCGTAGAAAGGGATGAACTGCCTTGAAGATTGACATTAGGAAAAGCCAGGTTGTCTTCTCGCCCGAAAATGATGAAGAAAAAGCAAAACTGACCGCCATATGGAAGATACTGGTTGATTGTGTCGGTGATAGCAGGAAGTTAGTGCCTGTAGGAGAGTATGTCCCGCAGAAAAGCGACAAAGGCGCTTCTTTCTATATTGAAGGGCTCGAGGATGGTGACAGCTCTTATGTTGAGATAAGAGTTGAACGCGATGAACAGGTCTACTGTAACATCTGCAATAAGCTGCTCAGCCTGAAAACAGGAGAAGTAATCCCCATGTGCTGCGGTAAAATGATGGAAATAGTAGATTAACCGGCCATCCGTCGGCAGACTGACAGCAGGGCCTTCACCGGAGCGTTCTGCTGTCATTTTATTTATACGGCAACACCTTCTCAGGGCAGGCCGGTTGACGATCGACTGAATATTGTGATAACATAGCCTGAAACGGCAAAGGAATAAAAGAGCGTATATTTAACCATGATTAAAAAAAGAATCTCAGATTTTCAAAATACGATCAGGAAAATTGTCACTTTCATCGGTGTCGATATATGGCGCATGTCATTAAAAGACTTATCTCTCGGCAAAACCTTCCTGATCACACAGCTGCGCATTTTAATACTGACCATGCGGGGCGTCAAGGAAGACAAGGTCATGCTGCGCGCGCCGGCCTTAACCTTTTACTCCATCTTCAGCATAGTCCCGGCCGTAGCCCTCGCTTTCAGCATCGCCAGGGGGTTTGGCCTGGAAGTTTACGTGGAGCGGCAGCTGCAGGCCGCATTGACCGGACGGGAAGAAGTCCTGCAGTGGATAATGGAATTGACAGAAACCTTCCTTTTCCAGATAGACGGGGGAGCCCTGGCAATTTCCGGGCTGGCGATCCTGCTTTACACCATAAGTATGCTGCTGGTCAACATGGAAAAATCTTTTAACGAGATCTGGCAGGTCAGTAAAGGCAGGCCCGTTCCGCGCAAGATAACCGACTATTTTGCCATGATGTTTATCGCGCCCCTGTTTATTGTCATGGCCGGGGCCCTGACGGTTCAGCTTCACACCCAGGCACAGGAATTGAACAGCGTTATTCTAAACCCTCTGTTGCTGATTTTGATTAGAATTCTGCCCTACATCCTGATCTGGTCAGTATTCACACTGCTTTACATAGTTATGCCCAATACCGGAGTACAGTTCACAGCTGCCCTGTTTGCCGGGATCATTGCAGGCACTATTTTTCAGATTGTTCAATGGGCTTATATTACATTTCAAATTGGGGCCACTGCCTACAGCGCCATCTATGGCTCCTTCGCTGCCTTGCCCCTGCTCCTGTTATGGATGCAGGCAAGTTGGATTATTGTCCTGTTTGGCGCTGAACTGTCTTTTGCCTATCACAATGTTGGCAACTACGAATTTGAGGCGGAGGCAAAAAACATAAGCCACTTAAATAAAAAAATCCTTTCCCTGTATATCCTGCAGCTCTTAATTAACAATTTCCAAAAGGGGGAAAAACCGTTCACTCCTGAACAGGTTTCAAAAACCCTCCAAATCCCGAACAGCCTGGTCCGTAAAATCCTGAACGACCTGGAGGAGATTCACCTGGTTAGCGCCACAAGGGAAGGCCGGTCAATGAAAAGCGCCTATCAACCGGCAATCGATATTCACGCAATCAGCATCAGCATGGCTGTTGAACGCCTGGACAGGAAGGGTAAAGACATCCTGATCGCCAAACCATCACCGTCACTTGATACTCTCAGGGAAACCATGTATCATTTCTACAGCCTGGTTGAACAGTCGGATAAAAACAAGTTGTTAAAAGATCTGCGGGACACCTAACCATTGGCTGGCGGGTAGAGCCGCCCTTATGTTATAATCGAGCTGTGTTTTAACATAGGCAGTGTTTAATAAACCAGGCATGCAAAGGATAATAAAATACTGAAACCGCTCAAAGAAATATTCTATCCCCAGGGGCAGGCAGGATTTTTCGCTGAAAAAGAAGCCCGTCAATTTCGCGTCGCTGATTATACCAAGTGGCTGTTAATCCGTATTGTCGGAATAGCTGCTATCCTGGTTGTAATCCTTGTTCCAGTGGTTAAGTACCTGATGCTCATTTATGAAGGGCGGGAGGTAACCACGGGGCAGGCCCTAATCTTTATTGTGCAAAGCCTGACTACAACAGGTTACGGCGAGCTATTGCCTTTCGATTCCTTCGCAATGATCGCTTTAACCATCCTGCTGATGATAGCCGGCGTTTTCATGATATTCATGATTGCCGGAACTTTAATGGCCTCCCTGGTCGAAAGCCGACTTACTCCCCGGGCTCCAACCTTTACCAGGCAAACGAACCACGTCGTTTTCACTTCCTTTAATGAAGCAGTGGTCAGGACCATTGACCTGCTTGAAAATCACGGCACCCCTTACGTTGTTGCTGTTGAAGACCAACCCAGGGCAGTTGAGCTGATGAGAAGGCGCATCAATGTGGTCTGTGCCGATCCCAGGTATGATGAAGGCCTGAAAAGGCTTAATGTCAAAGCAGCCCGGCTTGTGGTAGCCACTCATAACGATACAGACAACATTAACATTACCCTGGGTATTGCAAATATAAACGACACTCCCGTTTTAGCCATGATGGAAAATGAGAAAAGGGCCAGGCTGGCGCGCAAAGCCGGCGCCAAACAGGTTGTTACACTTGAAGAGACCCTGGGCAAACAGCTGGTAGACTGGATTACCGCCGATGCCAGCCCAACCAGGTTTTTAGAACTTCTAAATGTTGAAGTATCCCAGGAAATACTTGCGCAACTTAAACCGAGCATCATTCATGTCGGGGCCAACAGTATATTCTGCGGAAAGACTATCGGCGACAGCAGGCTGCGCAGCATGAGCGGGGCTACAGTTGTCGCAGTGTGGAATGAAGACGGCAATATTTCCACGCCGGATTCAACCACAATCATTGACGAATCGACTTTGCTTGTTTTAGGTCCGCATGACAATGTTGACAGGCTGGCTTCCCTGATGGGCGGGCCGGGGCCTGGCGGCCATGTGGTTTTAATCGGGGCGGGCCGGGTCGGCCAGGAAGCCGGAAAAAGCCTCAACCGGGCCGGGATCAAACCTTATGTTATCGATATCTTACAGAAGCCGCTGTTTTTTGAAGGCGAGCTGATTGTGGGCGATGCTTCAAAGCCGCATGTACTGGAAGAAGTGAAGTTAAAAGAAGCCGATACCCTGATAGTAACCATTAATGACGACAGTTTAAATATCTTTATCGTCCTGGCCGGCAGCCTGCTGAACCCTGATGTTGATGTCATGGCCAGGGCTGTCCATGTCGATGCCATTGACCGCCTGCACCAGGCAGGAGCGAACCATGTGCTCTCAGAGTCAATTCTCGGCTTTCAGCTGCTGCAGATAGCGATGGTTGAAATGGGCGTGCTGCCCAAAGTGCAGAATTACGTGGTGCGTCAGCTAACCTGGCAGCGGGAGCCGACTACGATCCGTGGGCTGGCAGAAGAAAAGTGGAGCAATTTTAAAATTATTTGTGTCATCCATAACAACAAGGCTATCGAACCGTCGTTAGACTATCTCCTGCAAAAAGGCGAGCAGATAGTTGCCCTGGGATCCCCGAAATCATTAGACGCTTTGGCCGTAAAGTAACCATTTTAAGCAGCTGATACCGGCATGCTGCCCGCTGTGCCCGCCCGCTGCAATTTCTGTCCGCCCTTATCCCTCCGGCTCTCTTTTTTCGCACAGATCAAAGAGGCAGCAGTCATCCCCATCCAAAACATTCTTCAGGTGCCGGCACCCGGTGCCGTTATAGGCAGCATACTTGGCCTGATCGACCTGGCAGTAAATGCGGCCCAATTTCCCGGAGCCTTTTTCCTGCCAAACCTCGGCTAAGGGGCAGTAGGTAACCCGGTCCCTTACCTCCCCGTCTGCACAAAGCACAGTGTCGCCTTTCCAGCCCCACCTGGGAAGATCGGATCCGGCCTTAAAGTTTTCTGCGGTTAAAGGGAGGCCCAGCTCTTCTACTTTTTTCCGGGCTGATGTTCCGCTTTCGCTGCCATAGCGGCCGATAATTTCTTTAAGCAGGGCCTCGCCCTTTGCCATTCCGAACTCTTCCACCAGGACTTCAGCCGTATAGTGGTACAGCAGGGCCAGGCGTTTAGCTGTCAGGACAACCTGTTCTTCAGCTTCCTGCAGGGAAACTTTTTTTTCGCTGCTGCTGGTTCCTGTCATTAAATCCTCCCCCTCAGGCAAAATCAAATATAATATGTATCTGCTGATTAGCTGGCCTCCGGCAGCTGCAAGCGAAGACCCGGATCTCTTTGAAGACCTGGGCAGATACTAAAATATTATGTGCCCCGGTAACTGCCGTAGATGGAGTGAACCGGGTTTTCGATTTCACCATTTTTTAATCCAAAAGTTACATAATTCAGCTCGTTGAAGGACTGGCCGGCCTGGAGGCACAAAGTCCGGCCAATTTTTTTAGCCCAGATTCCGCCATTTACGGCAGGGGCTTCGTGAATATGGCCGTGAATGGACAGCAAAGGCTGTTTTTCAGCCAGGAAGTTATATACAGCGGTACTGCCCACCCTTTCCCCCGAGCCGCAGAGATCAAAATCCAGGCCAACCGGCGGGCAGTGGATTAACCAGATAGAGTGAGCCATGCTTTTAACCCGGACGGCAGTTCTTTCCAGGGATTCCCGGATAGAAGGCTTGCTCTTAAGGTAGGCTTCCAGGTCGGGGATCATCTCAATTTCATTATTGCTGTTGATAGTTGCAGGCGGGCCGAGTTGAACCGGGGCGATGGCGGGCCGTTCACTGCTTTCCGCCGCAACCCAGTATTTGTAAGCAAAGGGGTAATCGTTGATCCAGGGGCAGCCGCAAAACTGGTAACCCCTGACTTCCTTCACCCGGTCGGAAACATAATGCCACAGGCCTGCCTGATCACCCTTTTCCAATTCCGGAACAGCCAGCTGATTATCATCATTGCCCGGGATTAAAACAAGATCAGCTCCGGCTTCCCTGATCGTTGATGTATAACCCCTCAGCGCAGGCAAAAAGGAAAGCTGGGCCAGGATCCCTTCATACTTGGGCAGCAGATCACCTGCAATCGCCACAAGGTCAGGTTTTTTGTCCCAAACTGCCTCAGCCAGCAGATGCCAGTGCATTTCAGACTGGTGGATATCAGCTAGAGCCATACACTTCATTAAATCAAACTCCTGACTACCGGTTTGTTCAGCACACATCTGTTTTTTTCCAGGACCCTTATCAGGTCAAGGCGTTTTTCAGAGTACCCGCAGCCGCCAAGTAAAACTTACGGTATCGTATCAAGTCAGGCCCGGCTGCCTGTACCGTTTGACCGGGCAGTTGGACTGGCGAACCTCGTTCGCAGTTTAAAATGGATTCAACCGTCATGCCCTGCTAAGCCGTTCGAACAGAGGCCTCTACGTAATCGAGCATCGCCCTGAAAGCGCCCATGTTGCCGAGAAAGTTTATATGCGGGTAACCGGCCAGGGTATTCTTGTAACAATAACCGCAGCCCCATGTATTCACCCCGCCGGTCTTCCTGATCTTAAAGATTTCTTTTTCCTGCAGGTTAGAAACAGACCGGTGAAATTCATGGGCCGTCAGTTTTGACCCTGCAATTCCGAGCAGGCAATTTTCCAACAACGTAATATCAATATAGCCGAACCTCTGCAGCTGATCAGTCAGACGGCTTTCACCTCTGAAGATACCGACCATTGCGCTTTTTTCTATATAATCATTTAAGTACATCATTCCCCCGCATTCCGCATAGATACAGCTGCCCCTGTCGGCGAAATTCTTAATTGCCTGCAGCATCTGCCTGTTTTTTGCCAGTTCAGCCTTAAATACTTCGGGGTAACCGCCGCCCAGGTAAATCAAATCGCAGTCGGGAATGCGGTGATCTTCCAGGGGGGAAAAGTAATCTACCTGGCAGGTCTCTTCGAGCAGGGCTATGTTTTCCCGGTAGTAAAAAGAAAAAGCCCGGTCCCTGGCAATGGCAACCCTGATATTTCTCCGGGCCGGCCGGGGAAAAGGCAATCCGGCAACATCGGTCATCAGGCCAATCACGGCATCCAGATCGACATGCCAGGAAACTGCCTGCGCAATTTGTTCGATCCGATTGTCCAACTCCTTAATCTCGATACTTTGAACCAGCCCCAGGTGCCTGCTTTTCAGCTCAGCGCCTTCCACCGCGGGGATAAAACCGGGCACTGACACTCCTGTATACTTTTCAATCTGCTCTTTTAACAGCAGGTATGTCCTTTCGTTGACCCTGTTCAAAATTACCCCTTTAATTCTTGAACCCTCAAAATCAACCAGGCCCTTGATCTTGGGCACGGCAGTAAACATTTCCCCCTGCGGGGTGTAGATCAAGACAGCATTTATGCCGAGTTCCTTCGATATTTCAAAACTCGAATTTTGGAAAGTATTGCCAATACCATCAAAATAGCCCATTGCCCCTTCGACCACGCATAAATCTCCGGCGGCCAGTGAAAATGCCTGTCTCATACCCTTCTTCCCCTGCAGGTGCAGGTCGAGATTTCCTGCTTCTCTTCCGGAAGCTGCCTGTAAAAACGCCGTATCAATATAATCCGGGCCGGTTTTAAAGCAGGTGACAGCGCTGCCCCTGTTTCTGAGCGCCCTGACCAGGCCCATTGTGGCTGTTGTTTTTCCACTGCCGCTGGACGGCGCGGTGATCATGATCGTTTTCATTAACTGCCCCTTCCCTGCTTTTCTCCAAACATAACCCCGGCTGCCAAGCAGGATAACCGTTGCCGGCACTGGTAAGCTTTCCTGATATTTTTTAACGGACCGCTTTTATTTTCCGCTTGATTATATTTTCTTATACGCTTTTTTACCCCCTTTATCCTTCCAGCAGATTAATTATCTACCTTTCGATAAAATAAAAACAGAAAACCCCTTCACAAAAAACAAGGTGACACAACAATGTTTTTACAGTATGTTAAAATATCAAAGAGAGACACAAATATCCCGGCTGAGCAGGCAGCAAAACCGTTAGACAGGAAAATCGCCCCTAACCCACTTACGTAAACAAGACAGGAGCACCCTGATATGATTGAGCTGGTTTATTCAAATAAAACCGAACGCCTTCTGGATGACCTGTCCGAAAGCCTCTCCCGGTGGCGGGACGGGGGTGCACACCCGCTCGAACCCGTAGAACTGGTAACTCCCAACCGGAACATGGAAACCTGGATTCGCCTGGGTCTGGCCCAGGCCTCCGGCATAGCGGCAAACCTTCGTTTCAGAAGACTGGAGCGCTTCATCGGTGAGACTGTTTCCGAAACCTGCCCCGGTGATTTCAAACTTGTTGATCTCGATACTGTTGAAGCGGCTGTTCTTGCTGTTCTTTTAAACCGGAAAATACTCTGCCAAACGGAGCTACAGCCGGTCCGGAGGTACCTGGAGAGTACGGGGAGTCATGCCGGCAACGGGACCAGCCATCCATCCGCACCGCCCGGGGTTAACCCTGCCATGGCCAAAACTGCTTTCGACAGGCATATCGCGGCAGATGGCGCCGACATCCGCCGCGTCCAACTGGCTTCACGCATCGCTTACCTGTTCCAGGAATATACCTATTCACGCCCGGAAATGATCTCATCCTGGCGGGGGACTGGCGCCGGGTACGGCTCAGCAGACAGCCCTTTCGCCGACCCGGCATCTGCCGATCCCGCCCTTACCTCCACTGTTACCTGGCAGCGCGCTCTATGGAAGGCGGTCTTCGGTGAAAACGGCATCCTGGAAAGCAACCCGCCGGAAGAAGGAGGCTCCTGGGCTACACTCGATCAGCTGGCTCTCAATGATGCACTGTTCAGGAAAATTAAAAGCAAGGGACTGCCGCCTGTCCATATCTTTGGTGTTTCTTATGTAGCGAGAATATTTCAACACCTGTTTGCCCGGATGGGGGAAGCCTGCACCCTGAGAATTTACGCTTTAAACCCCTGCGCCGAATTCTGGGAAGATGTAGAAACCGACCGCGAATTTTTTCACCGCCTGGATCGGGAAATAAACCGGCGTTCCAACCGCCTCTGGACATTTTCGGGAGAAACAGGTCATGAAGATCCTTTCGGTCTCTTCGATGCAGATACGCCTGCGCTCCGCTACTGGGGAAGGCCCGGGCGGGAGCATGTCCGCCTGCTGGGCGAGCTTACTGATTGCGATTTTAAAAGCGCCTTTAGTGATCCCGCGGAAAGCGATCGGGGCCTGCTGCACAAACTGCAGCAGGATATTATGAATCGCGAACCCGAACGCAAACGGGAACCGCAGCCGGGCGGCCCGGAAGAAGGAGCAGTTCCGGCCGGCCTTCCGGATGAATCAATAAACCTGGTAGCGGCGCCCTCGATACGCCGGGAAGTCGAATGGGTGGCAGACGAGATATGGAGGCTGGTCCGCGATGACCGGCCGGGGGAAGGGCAGATGCCGCTTCGGTTCAGTGATATAGCTGTCATAGTAAACAGTGCCGGGCGCGAAGAATACCTGCCCCAGATCGAAACTGTTTTTGCCGCCAGCCATAACCTGCCGGGCAGCGTATCCGATCTGCCCGCTGCTGCCGGAAGCAGGGTTATTGAAGCGATGAACCTTTTGCTTGAACTGCCCTTTGGCCGCTTCTCGCGGGTCGAAATGCTGGCCCTGATCAGCCACCCCGCAGTTATCGGCCGCCTTGAAGATGTGACCCCCGGCGATCTGGCTGATCAGGCCGAAGCCCTGGGAATTGTATTTGGGGCAGACCACTCCGATCATGGCGGCACCTATATTGACGAAGACGTTTACAACTGGGACCAGGGCATTCGAAGGCTTGCGCTCGGCGCTTTCATGACCGGCCGGAAAAGCGGTGAGGAAAGGACCTTTGAAGCTGACGGCGGCAGGTGGCTTGTAGAGGAAGTCTCCGGCTCAGCAGTGAACACGGCCGCCCGTTTCGGACTGCTCTCCCGTTCCCTCTTAGCTGATGCCCGCTTCGTCCGTGACCACAGGATGACTCTGACCGATTGGGCCGGATTTTACACAGCCCAAATTGATGCTTACCTCCATATAGAAGATGATGCCGATGCGCGGGACCGCCTGCGCCTGATTCGTTCACTGGCCAAACTTGAGAATATGGACCGGGGCTTTGAAGTCAGCGGCCGTGTAGCAGCAGAGATCGCCGGCCGGGCAATCGAAACTTTAAGCGGCGGCAGCGGTCAGTACCTGGCGGAAGGCGTTGTTGTCTCTTCATTTCTGCCTATGCGGGCCATCCCATTCAGGGTAATTTTTGTGCTCGGTCTTGGCGAAGGGCTCTTTCCTGCTTCCGGGCTGAGAGATGCCCTGGACCTGCGGGCCGCCCGCCGCCGGGCAGGAGATGTTGATCCTTCAGAACGCGACCGTTACATGTTCCTGGAAACTTTATTGTGCACGCGCGAGAGACTTTATCTCTCCTATGTCAGAAGAGATGAACAAACCGGTGATCCGCTGCAGCCGTCGGCTATTGTGCAGGAACTGCTCCACATGTTGGAACACGGCTACCTGGGCGAAGAAAAAGTAAAAGAACTCTTCATCGAACCGCCCCTGCGGCGTTTCGACGAGCCTGCGGTTTTTGAAGATAGCTTCACCGACGAGGCCAGGGTTGAAGCCAGGGTCCGGGAAGTTGCCCGCGACTGGCGCAACCGGGCCTACCGTGTACCCGCGGGAGGAACCCTCAGCACGGCACCGAACCCGATCGAACGGGGCAATGAACTGGCCGCAATCCGGCGCGTTGCTTCACAGGAAGCCTGGAAATCCCTTTCAGAAATGCTGGTCCTGCCCGGGGAGCCGCCCGGGGCGGCTCCTGTTACGGCTACCGCCAGGACAGGAAGCCTGGAAGATGAGGGCGCTGTCGAAGCACCGATTAACATATCCCTGTCTACCCTGCGGCGCTTTCTTGAATGCCCCATGCAGGGCTGGGCTTCGGCCATGCTGGGCTTAACGGAAATGGAAGATGACCTTGCCGACCGGGAAGAGGAAGACTTTGAAGTGGGCAGATTAATTGAAACCGGACTTCTCCGTGCGGTCCTGCTTGATTCTTCGGCCGCCGGCACTGATCCTGCAGAGCTGTACGATCAGCGTACCGCACAGCTGCGCCTGGCCGGAAAGGTTCCGATCGGTATCCTGGGCCGCGTTAACAGGGCCCGGCACCTCCGCATTATTTCCGGATGGTCCTCAATACTGGAAGAATTTCAAAGTGCCGGGGAATCGGAAACAGTCCATAAAGCGATCTCCACTCCCCTGCTCCGAGTCCGGTTCGGGCATTCCGGACAACAGGGGCCGGCCGAGACCATCCTCGATCCCCTGTCCCTTGAGGTAGCTCTGGAAGGCATAGGGAAGCCAAAACGCGTAGTTCCCGTCCGGATTAACGGACTCACCGAGGGTCTTGTTAATGATCGGCTGGTCTCTGTAACTTTCCAGCCTAAAAAACCGCCCGCCCAAAAAAACGGTAATACCCTGGCATCAGCCTTCCGCTATCTTTTGCGGGGCATAGTTGACCATGCCGTACTTTCGGCTGCCGGAGAAGCCGGAACGCGAGAGCGGCAGGTTTTAGTTTGTTACGCGGGAGCGGCGGGAGAAACCGGACGGCTGCGATTGAAGCTGCTCCCGCTGGAGCAAGAGCGCGCCCGCTCATGGCTGGCTGCTGTTGCCACAGATTTGCTAAGGGACTCTCACGCCTACCTGATGCCCTGCGAGGCTGTTTTTCTTGCCTACTACGAGCAGATGAAAACCATCACGCGCGGGAAAAAGGGCAGTGAGAAAAGCGGGGCTATAATTTCAGGGCTGCCGGGCGCCGATGTGCAATCACTCCTGGATGGAGAATTTCTGCGATCCAAAGTTGTGCAAATGGCTGAAAAAGAGCGGGCGGTATTTTCAAGTCTGTGGGGACCTGTCCCGTTACCACGCAACTACCAGCCGCCGACAGCTGATCAGGCTGCCAGGAACGTATGGCGTCGCTTTGGGCCGCTATTTGAAGATATCACCGGGTTGGAGGGCTTTTGATGAATACAGCTTACTATCCCAGACCCGAAATTCTGGCCAGCCCTGAACTTAAACAGGGCCACGCAGTAATCGAAGCATCTGCGGGAACAGGTAAAACATTCACGCTCGAACACCTGGTTTTAGACCTGATCATCCGTGGCCAGGCCGAAATTGAGGAAATCCTGGTTGTTACCTTTACTGAAGCGGCCACAAGGGAACTGCGCGAACGGGTGAGGGCACTGATCCGTAAAATTTGTGATCGGAGTGGGGATAGCATACCTGCCGGCAGCCCTGAGGACTGCTGGAAAATTGATGATGCGGTCAGGGGCCGACTCCGCGAAGCCCTTTTTCGCTTTGACGGTGCCGCCATCTCGACAATTCACGGTTTCTGCCAGCGCGTCCTTTCCGAACAGGCTTTTCTAGGGGGGCGGCTTTTCGAGCAGAAACATACAGACGGGGCCGAAGTTTTCGGCACGGTTTTCCGGGAGGAAGTGCGGACAGCGCTTATAGAAGAATCACCGGTGGGAGATGCCCTGAGGTCCTGGGTCGAGCAGGATTATACCCTGCAGGAGCTGCAGGAGCTTCTTTACAAATGCCACCGGGAAGGCTGCCCGGACCGCTGCCCCCTCACGCCCCTGTGGGATCCCGAAGGCTTTTTAAGGGCATTAAAATCCCTCCCCCCGCAGGAAGAACTGAAAAAAGCGGGAGGCGCTTTGTTCAGCAACAAAAAAACCCGGACTACTTATGAGAGCCATATTGACGACCTCTTTGACACAGCCGGCAATATGACGGCTGACCGCAACCTTCAGAAGGCCGTTGCGGCATTTATGGAGTGGGCAGGCTGTAAACGAAGCCTCGATAAAGTAAAAGACAGGCAGGCCGATAACCTGATCCGGATAGCAGGATACCCCGATGCGCCGCCGGTTCTGAAAGAGCTGGCCTCCGGGCTGGAAGACCTGGTGCTGCGGGCAGCGCCTGAAAGCAGTTTCTTCGCCTATGAACTGCTGCCGCGCATCCGGGAACGCCTTTCCGCCAGGAAGCGTTCCCTCGGTTTGATCGATTATGACGACATGCTGCTCGGGGTGCTGGAGGCTTTCAGCGGGGAAGACGCCCGGACTCTCCTGGATACGCTCAGGAAGCGCTGGAAATACGCCCTCGTTGATGAGTTTCAGGATACCGACCATGTGCAATGGGAGATCTTCCGGCGGCTGTTTGTCGACGGCACCAGCAGCCACCGCCTTTTTGTAATCGGCGACCCCAAGCAGGCCATCTACAGCTTCCGGGGCGCCGATGTCCACACGTACGAACGGGCCAAACAGTACCTGACCGGAAAACAGAACGCTTCACGGCTGCCGCTGACTAAAAATTTCCGTTCGACAAAGCAACTGATCGGGGCGGTTAATAAAATACTCACGGCTGAAGACAGCCGGGGGCAAGCCTTTTTTAGCGGCCTTAATCGTTACGGCGAACCGGTTAAATGCGGAGACGAAACCCGCACGGCCACCCGGGAAGGAAAACCGGCTGTCCCTGTCCACCTGCTTCAACTCTACGGCGAAGGCGAAAAACTCTCTGCAGCTGCAATCAGGCACGGGGTGGCCTGCTTTATCAGTGAGGAGATTCACAGGTTGATCAATGAGCCGGAGGGGCTTATGACGGCCGCCGGGGAAAATGAACCGAAATCAATTAAACTTAGCGATATATATATCCTGACCCGTTCAGGGAAGGAAGGCCGGGAAATCGGCGAGGTGCTGCGCAGTTACGGCATTCCACACGCCTTCTATAAACAGGAAGGCCTCTTTCAGACAGACCAGGCCGAAGAAGTGCACCGGCTGCTCTGCGCGATCGATTCTCCGTCTGATCACGCCGCCAGGATGTCGGCCTGGCTGACTCCGTTTTTCGGTGTGCCGCTGTCAGATCTTCCGCGCTGGCGGGAAGCAGGGGAGAGCCATCCCCTGACCGCCCTGCTCCTTAAGTGGAAACGGCTTGCCGATGCTCAAGCCTGGTTCCGCCTGTTCGACGACATTGTAACAAGTTCCGGTCTGGCCAGGCGCCTTATATTTTCCGGTGAAGAGCGCGCCCTTACAAATTATCTCCACCTGCTAGAGATCCTCCAGGCTGAAGCGCACTCACGCCCGGTAACCCTGAACGAACTGGCCCGCGGGCTTAAAGCTCGCATTGACGGCCGGAAAATGCCCGAGGGCCGCGAAGGCGACATTCAGCGCCTTGAAACAGACCGGGAGGCAGTTCAAATTTTGACCATGCACAAGGCCAAGGGCCTTGAAGCTGAGGTGATCTTCATCGGCGGCGGATTTGGCAACCCGGGAAGCAGCGGCCCAAAAATAAACATTTACCATTTCAACAATGAACGCCGGCTGCATATTGGTGAAGCAACCGGCAAAATCGCCCAGGCTGTTGCCGCCGAGATTGATGAGGAAAACCAGCGATTAATGTACGTGGCGCTGACCCGGGCAAAATCATGCCTCTACCTGCCTTACTTCGGGATCCCTAAAAACCAGGCCCCCGGCAATAAGGTTTACGGCTACAAAAGCCTGGGCAGCTTCTACAGCGGGCTCCAGCAACAGCTGGATTTGGTCGTTGAACAGGGTGCGGGGGATGATCGCGACAATCTTTTCGTCCTGCGTGAAACCTCAACCGGTCGGCGTCCCCCAATGGACACCGACCTGGAAATCAGCCTGCAGGGCTGGCCTGAAAGAGATTTAATTAAAATGCCCCCTTTAAGCGCCGGGGAGGCCGGGCAAATTGCGCCAGGGCGCAGGGGTGTCCTGCTGACCAGTTACACAAGGATGAGCCGCGGCAGGGGCTGGCAGGCGCCTGCCGCAGACAGTGACGACCAGGCGGCCAGGCGTGATGAAGAGGTTGCCGGCGAAGCCCGGCCGGAGGGTGAAACAGCAGGGGACTCGTCGGTCAGCGCTGCCCTCGGAGGACCGGATGCAGTTATGGAATGGGATGCCGGCGGTAAGGCCGCGCCGCTCGAATCGATCGAACTTCCCGGCGGCAGGGAAGCCGGCATTTTCCTGCATACGCTGCTCGAAGATACCCCGATTAATGAAATCCGAAACTGCAGTTTCGAAAAATGGTCGGCGCTGGAACAGGTTCAGAAACGGGCAGGAGCTGTTGCCAGGCGTCACGGTTTTAGCAATGAACAACTGCCACAGGCCCTGCACCTTGTCTACTCTGCCCTGCGCACCCCTGTCTACGTGCAGAGTCGCGAAGCGGATACTGCCCTGGAGATTCCCGGCGGCTTCGCTTCGGGAGAACGGCACAACGCCGAGATGTCCTTTATCTACCCCATACCGGAAGCTTTTCATCCGCTGCTGGCGGCCAGTCGCCCTCCCTCGGACAGGGCAGACCACTTGCCTTATAAAGCCCTGCGCGGCTACCTGCAGGGGCTGATCGACCTGGTATTTGAGTACGAGAATAAAGTCTACATGCTCGATTGGAAAAGCGATCGCCTGCCATCATTCGGGCCTGCTGAGCTGGATAGACATGTCGAGAGCAACTACAACCTGCAGGCGCAGGTTTACTCGCTCGCAATAGTGCGTCTTCTCGGCATTGGCACAGAAGAAGAGTATTCAGCACAATTCGGCGGAATTATTTATGTCTTCATCAGGGGCCTCCGGGCAGGCAGCGGGAAATCAAACAGTGCCGGCATCTGGTTTTCCAGGCCCCCGTGGAGTGAAATTGCGGCCTGGGAGAATAATTTAGTCAAGCGCGGTGACTGGGGTGGAGAAGTGATCGAATAAGCATGGAGTAAGCAGGTGCGAAAGGAGCAGGTGCGATGTCAGCAATAAATAACTGGACCCCGATGGGCTGCGGCGCCAGGTCTGTCGCCCTTAAGAAAGGCCATCCGGAAACTACCATGCACTTCCCCGGCGACCTGGTTCCCCGTGCGGAAAACCTTGACCTGGGGATCGAGAATATTTTTCTTGCCTGGGAAATTGCCCGCCTCGCCGGTGAAGAAACTGTCCGGGAAAAGCAAAGGGCATTGGTCCTATTAATCCTTGCGGTCCAGGCCTTTTCTGCCGGTGGCAGCACCAGGCTGCCGCTTGCCTTTGACAGATCCCTCGGGCGGATCCTGGATGAATTAAGCGTAACGGACAGTGAGCGCACCGCAATTGGCGATTTGCTCATCGAAGCACAGCAGGCGGGCAGCGAAGCAGATGCTTCAGGCCTCTCCGGGGTTTTTGGCGGCCCGGGGGACTACCGCCCATTAATTATCGATCACGGCTGTCTCTACACTCAAAAACTCCATGTTTTGGAAGCCCGGGTCGGGGCAGCCCTGCGCAAAAGGATCTGCGAACCGTACGGCCCGGATCTGATACCTGGTCCGGAGAAAGTGGATGCAGCAGCTGAAATTGCCCTGCGCGAGGTTTTTGATTCACCGCCGGCAGGCCCCCGGGGAGCAATTACCCTGGACCAAGAACAAAAACAAGCCGTGCGCGCTGCCCTCAGCGGCCGGATAACCGTGGTCAGCGGCCGTCCCGGCAGCGGAAAAACCTCCATCGTAGCAAGCATCCTCCGGGTGCTGGCCCGAACCGGCAGACCGTCCCCGGAATCGATAGCGCTTGCTGCTCCTACCGGAAAAGCCGCCGACAAAATGCGCCAGTCTGTTGAAGAACACCTTGCTGCAATTCCATTCGCCGCTGTAAGCGATAACCGTCTGGCCGGAGCATGCCCTCCTGCCTTAACCCTGCACCGCCTGCTCGGTTACTCGCCAGGCCAGGAACGCTTTCGCCATAATGAAAACAACCCCCTTTCAGAGCAACTTGTAATAGTTGATGAAAGTTCGATGATCGGTTTGGCATTGATGGACCACCTGCTGAGAGCCCTGCAGCCAGAAGCCCGCGTGATATTCCTGGGGGATGCCGACCAGCTTCCCTCGATCGAGGCGGGAGCGGTTATGCGCGATTTGTGCCGCTCCCGGACCGCTAACGAAGCGGGCCGTGTAGTAGCCCTGAAGAAAAGCTACCGGGCCAGGGAAGAGGATTCAAATGGGAAAAAGATCCTCGGCCTGGCGGCAGCGATCAACGAAGGAATTCCTCCGGCTGCAGCAGGCAGAAACAGGGCGCCTGCCGTTAGAAGGCAGCCTTCAGAAATTCGATTTGAAGGGGCCGAACATCTGCAGCCGGGAAACGCAGTCCAGCGGGAGGCCTTTTTCGGGAAATGGCATGAACGCCTCAGGGGTTCAATGCCGGACCTGGACCAGCGACTCGCCCGGGCTTATGCTGCAGGGCATTCAGGCTTCGATGAGCAGACTACGGGCGATCTGCGAGAAATCACAGCCCACTACGAAAAGTTCAGGATCCTGTGTGCAACCCGCCTTACTGCGGGAGGAACAGGGGCAGAATCCGCCAATAACTGGTTCCATTTGCGGTGGCTCAAAGAGCGGGACAAAGAGCACGGCGGTGACGGCAGCCTGTATTTCCTGATCGGTGAACCCGTTATGGTAACGCGTAATGATTATTCACTGCGCCTCTACAACGGCGACTCGGGCCTGGTGCTTAAAGTAGCAGCCGGGACGGGGACAGGGCACCATTTAGCTGAACCTATGGCAGTTTTCCCCCGCGGCAGCAGTTTCGCAGCCTTTCCACTGGAAGCGCTGCGGGGCAGGCTTGAACTTGCCTGGGCGACAACGGTTCATAAGGCTCAGGGATCAGAATACGAAAACGTCGCAATTCTGCTTCCCGAAGCACATGTACGGCCTCTCACGCGCGAGCTTCTCTACACTGCAGTAACAAGGGCGAAAAATTCGGTGGTGATTGTCGGCACAGACGAGGTGCTGGAAACCGGGACAGGGCGCACAATGGAGCGCGCTTCAGGTGTGGCAGATGCTCTCGGATAATAAATTAACGCTTCGTCATTTGTTCTCTGCCTGCAGCCGGGCAATTCCGGCCGGCAGCAGGTCACTCATCACCGCAAAATGAAGCCGGTCCGGCCAAAAAGCAGGAATATTCGGCCGCCTGTAGTAAAGTACCTTTATTGAACAAAGGGAGGGACCCCCAATGGAAATTGGCCGGAACAAGTACCGCCTCTTAAATGAAAACCTGCCCCTGGCTTACATACAGGAAGCATTGCACCAATTAAAAAAGGACCGGATTATTGAGCGCATCTGGGAAAAAGATCACACTGTATGGAGTGATCGCCCCGAAGAGATTGCCGACCGCCTTGGATGGTTGCAAAGCTACCATCTGCCGGCAGAATCCCTCCGGGAGATACAGGAGCTAGTTGAGCAGGCCCGTTCCGCCGGTTACACCGATGCCCTGCTTGTGGGGATGGGCGGCTCGAGTATGGCCCCTGAAGTTTTTAGCAGGGTATTCGGCGCTCAGGACGGCTGGCTCGAACTGCATGTCCTGGACAGCACCGATCCCGGTGCGGTGCTGGATATGCAAAAAAGGCTTGACCCGTATAAAACTCTTTTTATCGTTTCAACAAAATCGGGAGGGACAGTTGAAACAGTTTCGCTGATGAAGTATTTTTATAACACGACTGTTAAGGCCGTGGGCATAGAAAACACGGGCGAACATTTCATCGCTATCACCGACCCGGGCAGCAGCCTGGAAAAAGCAGCCCGTGAACTGAACTTTAGAAAAATATTTTTAAATAATCCCCACATCGGGGGCCGATATTCAGCCTTATCCTACTTCGGATTGGTCCCGGCGGCCTTAACCGGCGTTGACCTGGAAAAACTGCTGCAAAATGCGGAAGCCATGGCAGTCACTGCCAGGACATCAAAAAATCCCCTGGAGGGAGGCAACACTGCAGCATGGCTGGGGGCGGCACTTGGCATCCTTGGCGACAGGGGGCGAAACAAGATCACCCTGATTTTATCTCCGCCAATCCAACCTTTTGGGGCATGGATCGAGCAATTGATTGCCGAAAGCACTGGCAAGGATGGGAAAGGGCTTCTGCCGGTGGACGGAGAAACTCTTGCCGAGCCTGAAAGCTATGCCTTCGACCGGCTGTTTATTTATTTCCGCCTCGATGGAAACACTGTCCCGGATGACAAAGTTCTGCATTTAAAAGATGCCGGCCATCCTGTTATCCAGCTCAGCCTGCAGGATAAATACGACCTGGGCGGTGAATTTTTCCGCTGGATGATGGCCACTGCAGTTGCCGGCTGGGCAATGGACATTAACCCTTTTGACCAGCCGAATGTTGAATCGGCAAAAATTCTGGCCCGCGATATGGTTTCGGCATACCGGGACAGGGGTGAACTGCCTGCTTTTAAATCCGACCTGGAGGTAGACGGCATCAGCGTTTATGCCGGATTCGGCGCTGATGATCTTGCACAGGTATGGCGTGATTTTATGCTGCAAGCTAATCCCGGCACGGACGAAAGCAAAGATCGGAGTTATGTTGCAATTCAGGCCTACCTTAAACCGAACCCCGAAACCGACCGCGTTCTGCAGGTGCTGCGCGATACTATTCAAACCCGTTACCGGATGGCTGTTACAGTCGGCTACGGACCCCGTTTCCTGCATTCGACCGGCCAGCTGCATAAAGGGGATGCCGGCAACGGCCTGTTTATCCAGTTAACCGCAGCGGAACCCGAAGACGTGGCAATACCGGCCCGGGCCGGCATTAAACAATCTTCAATCAGCTTTGGCGTCTTGAAAGCCGCCCAGGCCCTGGGAGACCGGCAGGCGCTGCTCGATGCCGGCCGCAAAGTAATCAGGTTTCATTTTGATCGGGATATTAAGGCGGCAATAGAAAAGCTTGCCGGTGCCGTACCGCGGGCAGGGAAATAGATCTTATGTTCTTCCTGTTAACGTTGTAACAAGCTGCCCCCGTGACCGGCCCTCTTCGAAGTTAAATATTCCCCTGATCTGCCGCGTCCTGGGGGCTCACATTTGATGAAACCGGGAACAGCCGTTTCTATAAGCTTTAACTCCGCCTGTAAGCGGCGGCCAGGCTTTCGCCTCAAGTATCCTTATGGTTCCCGGCCGGCAGACCAATTTTTATAAACCGCCTGATCGCTGCCGGAAATAGTACCATTAGCTGCATCCTCTGCCTTGACAATGGATCAAGTAAAAGGAAGAATGGCTATAGTTAAACCTCATAAAATTTAAACTCCACTGCAGAGCATAAGAATTAATTTTCAGGAAAGGGGCCGATCTTTTTGAACAAACGTTGGGATCTTAATAAACTCTACAAAAGTTTTTCTGATCAATGCTTCAGGACAGACCGGGAGAAATTCACCCGTCTCCTCGATTTACTGGAAGAATGGGAAACAGGCCAGACCGGGGAGCCGCATGAACAGGCTGAATATTTCCTAAGGCAGCTAATCGGGACAGAAGAAATTTACACGAAACTGGCCGCCTATTCTCAGCTGACCGTCAGCGTTGATGCCCGCAATGAAGAAGCACTAAAAATTATTGAGGACCTGGAAAAGGAAGCCGCCCGTTTAACCGGGCCCATGGTCAGGTTCCAAAAGTGGCTCGGCGAGCTTGATGATTTAAATGGACTAATTAACAGATCTCCATTATTACAGGAACACCGCTTTTATTTAGAGGAACTGGTTGAAATAAATCGTTACCTGCTGTCAGAGAAAGAAGAAACCATTATTGCAGAGCTCACGCGAACCGGCTCTTCTGCCTGGACCAGGCTCCAGGAGAAACTGACCTCTACACTAATGGTGGAAATGGAGATTAAGGGAGAACAAAAACTTTTGCCCCTGCCGGAAGTGAGAAACATGGCTTTCAAAAAAGATCCCGGACTGCGCCGCAGCGCCTATGATGCGGAATTAAAGGCCTATCAAAAAATAGAAGAACCGGTGGCTGCTGCCCTGAACGGAATCAAGGGAGAAGTTTTGACCCTGTCAGAAAGGCGCGGTTTTAGGGACCCCCTGGAAGAAACACTTCTCAAATTCCGCATGGAGAGAAAAACACTGGAAACTATGCTGGAAGCGATGAGAGATTTTTTGCCGCATTTCAGGGAATTTTACCGGGCCAAGGCGCGGCTCCTGAACCGGGAAGGCGGCCTGCCTTTTTATGATTTGTTTGCGCCGCTGGGCGAAGTGGAAATGGAATTTAGCCTGGAAGAGGCAAAGGTATTTATTGTCAAAAATATAAGCGATTTCAGCCAGGAAATGGGCGCCCTTTACGAGCAGGCTTTCTCTGAACACTGGATGGACACTGAGCCCCGGGAAGGCAAAAGGAGCGGGGCTTTCTGTTATAATATCACCCCGATCGGAGAAAGCCGGATTCTAAGCAATTTTACCGGTAGTTTTGCTGATCTGACCACGCTGGCCCATGAACTCGGCCATGCTTATCACGGCCACTGCTTGAACGGGGAAAGCATCTTAAATACAAATTACCCGATGCCCCTTGCTGAAACAGCTTCTATTTTCAGTGAAACTATTGTAACCAATGCGGCCATAAAAGTGGCCGATGCTGAACAGGCTTTTGCAATACTGGAAAGCCGGATTTCCCAGGCCGGCCAGGTGATTGTTGACATCTACAGCCGTTTTGTTTTCGAAAGCAACCTCTTTAAGCGCCGGAAGCAGGCCTCTTTAAGTGTCGATGAGCTAAAGGATCTGATGCTGCGGGCTCAACTGGAAATTTACGGTGAGGCCCTGAACCGCGAATATCTCCACCCCTACGCATGGCTGAGTAAACCTCATTATTATTCGGCAGGCACTAATTATTACAACTTCCCATACGCCTTCGGTTTACTGTTCGGTCTCGGCATCTATGCCCTGTACCTGGAGCGGGGAGAAAGTTTTCTGGATGACTATAAGAATCTTTTGAAAACCACGGGCCGAAACAAAGCTGCAGAAGTGGCAGGAATGGTCGCTATTGATCTTAACTCCCGCAGTTTCTGGGATAATTCCCTGGCCGTTATAAAAAATGATATCAATGAATTCCTCGCGCTGGCTGAAAACCGGTCGGGGTAAACGGGAAGAGGTGAATTTATGATATGGCAGAACTAAAATCTTACCACGAACCTGAGCTTACAAATGCGGTTGACCTGTGCCTGCCTGACGGCAGGCTTAACCCTGAAGCAGCAGGCTGGTCTCGCTTCCCTCTTCATAACTGCAACCTCAGGGGAAGCCTGCTGCGCAAAAAACGATGGAATTACTGGGCTGTTACTACGGAACACTTCCTGTTTTCAGTTACCCTCTCTAATATTGATTACCTGGGGCTGGCCTTTATCTACTTCCTTGATTTTAAGACAAAGCTTTTCAATGAATTAACTGTAACCCGTCTCTTTGGGCGCGGTTGCGAATTGGGTAACTACGTGTCTGACGATGCGGAGTTTAACGATTCGAAACTTAAACTGTCTATCAAAAACAGCGGGAATAAGACCGCAATCCGGGTATTGTGCCCATCCTTTATGGGCAGTAAGCTCTCAGCCGACTTAAAGGTTACAACTCCCCCCGGGCATCAAAGCTTAAACGTGGTCATCCCGTGGAGCGAAAAACGGTTCCAGTTTACATCAAAACAGAATACTATGCCGGCTGAAGGAACAATTTCTGTCGGGGCACAGGAATATGATGCAAAAGGAGGGTTCGCATGCCTCGATTTTGGCCGGGGAATCTGGCCCTTTAGCAGCTTTTGGAACTGGGCCAGCGCCTCGGGGGTCAGCGGTCAACATACCATCGGCCTCAATTTCGGGGCCGGCTGGACCGACGGCACAGGCATGAACGAAAACGGTATCTGCATTGACGGGAAGTTGAGTAAAATCAGCGAGGACCTCTCTTTCGTATATGATCCTGCCGACTTCATGAAACCATGGGAAATCAGGACGCCATTTTCTGATCAGGTCAGGGTCACCTTTGAACCTTTTTATGAACGGGTTGCAAAAACCAATGCATTAATCATGGGCTCCGAAGTGCACCAGCTGGTCGGCAGATTCTCAGGAACAATTAAAGACAGCACCGGTAAGAAATACTCTTTCAGTAACCTGCCCGGCTGGGCTGAAGAACACTATGCGCGCTGGTAAGCGAAACAGGAACGGGGGCCCGGGGAAGGGAGTTTACTGTTCAGCCTGGCGGCATAGACTAGTTTAAAATCATTTTGATATGATCTGCAGAGGCCATGTCAGTTAAAGCTGTTATCGCTGCAGGGCCTTCTGGTTATACTTTCAAATCCAAATCCGCCAGGCAGAAGCCGGTTACCCGTTCACTATTGAAGCAGGTGATATGATCTCCGGCACCGAAGAAAGCGGTAGTAAAAAAAATTATCTGTAGTGCTTTTTAACAATAGCAACAGCCCGGCTCTTTCATTCTGTGGCTGTATCTCCAGCTGAGGTGATGTACGATGACCGGTTTAAAAGAAATACACGACAAAGCCCGCGGCCGGCTTAAGGGGATCTGCAGGGTATGCCCAGTTTGTGACGGCAGATCCTGTATCAGCGGGGTTCCGGGTATGGGCGGCAGGGGCGGCAGGGTTGGCTTTAAGCGCAACAGGACAGCTCTCGGGAACCTGCTCCTAAACCTGCGCACCATCCACCGTACTGAGACTATTGATACCGGTTACGAACTTTTTGGCATCA
>SKOR01000061.1 GCA_007119965.1 Syntrophomonadaceae bacterium | reverse complement strand
TATCCTGTCCATTACAGATGCCTACGATGCCATGACCAATGACCGTCCCTATCGCCCGGCAATGAGTATTGAGGAAGCGGTATCAGAATTGAAGGCCAATGCCGGAACCCAGTTCGATCCCAATCTTGTAGAAATATTTCTGGCTCTTTTACAAAAAGCAGCAATCGTAAAAAACTCTTAAGCTGCAGGCACGGTGCGCTGTTTAACAGCTGCCGACAGCCCTCATGAACCGTGGCTAATTAATTTAATTTCCGGGATGGGATAACCGTCCTTCAGAACAACAAACCGGGTCCCGTGATCGGCTGGTCCGGCGCTGATGGTTACTTCAACTTCACTGTATTCTCCCCGCTGGTAATTGCCGCTCAGGCCGTCATCAAAATAAAGCTTAAAACTGCCTTCTGCACCTTTATAGCAGTGCACATCAAGTGTTTTTGCCCGCTCACCGCCCCGCCCGAAAGAAGGCGTTTCATCCTGGGGCAAAATGGTTCCGGCCCTGATATAGATTGGAAGCGTATCCAGGGGAGCCTCTGCAACAAGGTGTCTGCCCCCGGCCAGTTTCTGGTTTGTCCAGTAATTATACCAGGTGCCTTCAGGCAGATAAACCAACCGGTGCCCTGCTCCGGGCCTGAGAACAGGGCAGACCATCACGCCCTCGCCGAGCAGAAACTGGTCATTAATGTGATAGGTATTCAGGTCTTCCTGGAAGTGATAGAAAAGTGGCCTGATTACCGGCTGGCCGGTAAGGCTGCTTTCCCGCATCAGGCTGTAAAAGCAGGTTAAAAACCGGTAACGCAGCCGGATATATCTGCGCACTATATCTAATACTTCAGGGCCGTGCTCCCATGGCTCCTGGCGGGCCGTGCCAAATTCCGTGTGATTGCGAAAGTAAGGGTAGAAAGCGCCCAGCTGGGTCCAGCGTATCAGCAGTTCACCGCTGCAGTCGCCCCGGTAACCTCCCACATCAGCACCTGAAAAAGTGATCCCGCTTAAACCGAGGTTTAAGAGCATGGGGATACTGCTTTCCAGGTGCTCCCATATGCTGGCATTGTCCCCCGTCCACAGGGCGGCATAACGCTGGCTCCCGGCAAAGGCCGCCCTTGTCAGAACAAAGCCCCTTTGGTCGGGTTGAAATTTCTCCAGCGCTTCACGGGTGGCCTGTGTTTGCAGCATGCCGTAAAGATTATGTGCTTCCTTATGGGCAACTTCCCTGCCATCGTCTGTCCTGTGCACAGTATCATCCGGCAGGGTGCCGCCGGCATCTATGAAGTTTGAGGGCTCGTTCATGTCGTTCCAGATGCCCCCTACGCCACAGTCTAATAATTCCCGGTAAAATTCTCCCCACCACTGCCGCACTTCGCTGCGCAGGTAATCCGGAAATACTGCCGGTCCGGGCCAGACTGCGCCTTCATATAAACGGCCGTCGGGCCTGGTTACAAAATACCCTTTTTGCTTTCCCTGTTCATATACAGCGTAGCCTTCCTCAATTTTAACGCCGGGATTGACAATCACAACAACCGCAAAACCCATTTCTTTAAGCTTCCCGATCAGCCCTTTAAAGTCGCTGAACCGCTCCCGGTCAACAGTAAATACTTTATAGGCCTCCAGGTAATGGATATCGAGATAGAGCACATCGCAGGGGATCTCATGCCTGCGCATATTTTCAGCGACTGCCAGCACTTCATCCCGGGTCTCGTAGCTGTAACGGCTCTGATGGTAGCCCAGCACCTGTTTACCGGGCAGGGGCAGCGTCCCCGTCAGTTTACAGTACCCCTGGACAACCTCAGATACTTTCCGGCCGTAAATAAAATAATAATCCAGGCAGCCGCCGTCTGCCCGAAAGCTGATTACACGGGGATCACTTTTGGCAAAATCAAATTCGGTGCGAAAGCTGTTGTCAAAATAAATTCCGTAGGCCCTTTCCGGGGCAGCTCCAATGTAAAAGGGTATTGCGGTATGCATTTCTTCCAGCAGGGGGTGATGAACAGGCACCTGGAACAAAATATCCGTGTTATAATTTGCATGTTTTTGTGCCAGCTGGTTTAGCCAGCCGTATTTTTCCCCGTTCCCGAAGATTCCGGTTTCCCAGAGTTTTTTCTTCTCAATTTTTCGCTCCTTGACAGCAACCCCGGCATCCTCACTGAGTATAGTTCCATCAGGGTCAACAATGCTGACTGTCAGGTTATCCGGGTTTATCCTGATAGTCATCCGGTCTGTAGTTAAACAATAGCCGTCCACCGAAACTTTAATCTCTGCCGGCCCGGCAATAACCGCTGCAGTTGGATCCGGCACCTTATTTTCTGTACTGTATGCAAACCGGGCAACTCCTTCACCGTAAAAAAGCACATGCAAATTATACTGTTCACCCGCAACCAGGTAACCCGGACCAGCCTTTTTTATCATGCCCGAACCTCCTTTCAGAGGATATCCTCAAGTTTGATTTCTGAGACAGAGGGATAAATATAATCTGCACTTCCCACTCTATCCGTCGGTCCAATGCCTATGGTATACATTCCGGCTGCCTGCGCTGCAGCAATGCCCGCTTCTGCATCTTCGACCACCAGGCAGTATGCGGGTGGGACACCCATTTTCTCAGCCGTAAAAAGAAAAAGATCGGGCGCGGGCTTGGTCTTTTCAACACTGTTGCCGTCAGCTATAACATCAAAAAATGAAGCTATCCCGAGGCGCTCGATTACCCGGGGCGCATTTTTACTGGCCGAAGCCAGGGCCAGCTTAAACCCTTTAGTTTGCAATTCCCGCAGCAGATCAATTGAACCGGGCAGCAAATCTTTTTCTGTAATCTTTTCCAGATACGCCCTGTAGTAACCGTTTTTGCGATCCATCATCTCCCGGATTTTTTTTTCAGACATCTCTCTCCCCTGCAAAATTAAATCCAACGATGCCCGGCGGGAAACACCGCGCAGCTTTTCGTTATCTTCCCTGGAAAAAGGCAGCTTTTCTTCTTCGGCAAGGCGTTTCCAGGCCAGAAAATGGTACTCGGCAGTATCGGTTAAAACCCCGTCTAAATCAAAGATAAATGCTGCTATTTTCATCCTGTGCTTTTTCGCTGCACCCGTCATTGCAGAAGGGCTTCCTCTGTTTCAGAATCGAACAGGTGCAGTTTATCCAGGGTGAACTGAACTCTAACCCTGTCATGAACCCTTACATTCAGGGCGGGATTTACCCTGGCGATAACAGCATCACCTGCAATATCAAGAAACAGGTAAGTATCTGAACCAAGCAGTTCAATAACTTCAACGAGAGCATCGTACTGCTCAGAATCATCGGCCGCAGTAATGTCTATATGCTCGGGCCTGATGCCGAGAACAACATCTTTACGGGTATACCCTTTTTCTTTAAGCTGGGCAGCTTTTTTAGGGTTGAGCTCAACACTGCCCCCCTTGTAGCCAATCGAAACCGTATCATTGCTTTCAGTTATCCGGGCCTCGATAAAATTCATCTGGGGCGAACCGATAAAGCTGGCTACAAACCGGTTAACCGGACTGTTATAAAGTGTTTCAGGATCGGCAACCTGGTGTACAACGCCATCTTTTAAAACGACAATTCGCGTTCCCATGGTCATCGCTTCTGTCTGATCGTGGGTAACATAGATAAAGGTAGTTTCCAAGCGCAGGTGCAGCTTGCTCAGCTCAGCCCTGGTCTGAACCCTCAGCTTGGCATCAAGGTTGGACAGCGGTTCATCCATCAGGAACACTTTCGGATCACGGACGATAGCCCTGCCTAAAGCAACTCTTTGGCGCTGCCCGCCCGAAAGCTCCTTCGGCTTACGATCGAGTAGATCTTCGAGCCCCAAAATTTTTGCAGCCTCATCTACATTTTTCTTAATTTGGTCTTTAGGCATCTTGCGCAGTTTCAAACCAAAACCCATATTGTCATAAATTGACATGTGCGGGTAAAGGGCATAATTTTGAAAAACCATGGCAATATCACGGTCTTTTGGGGCCATATCATTCACCATGACGTCATCAATATAAAGCTCGCCGGAACTAATTTCTTCCAAACCGGCAATCATCCTTAAAACGGTCGATTTCCCGCAGCCCGACGGACCGACCAGGACGACAAACTCTTTATCTTCAATTTCAATACTGACATCTTTTACTGCATGAACACCGTTAGGATAAATCTTATTGAGATTAATCAGGTTCAGACTGGCCAAAAGCATCCACCCCTTTGTCCTCTAATTTTATTGTTTTTCAAGTTTGTAGCTGGCACTTTCACCGCTTGCCAGGCTTACACTTTCCTCTGCATGTTTAAATTCAACCGACTCGCCTTTCAGTAAAGTGTAAGTCACCCTGTGTTTAGTTACCGCTATTTCCAGGCGGCTCCCCTGATAGGCGACTCTGAAACGGTAGCTCTGCAGGTTATGAGGCAGGTACGGCTTAAACCTGAGATTTTTTCCTGCAGTCCTCATCCCGGCAAACCCCTGGGCCAGGGAAAGCCAGGAGCCGGCCATATTGGCCATATGGACGCCGTAATAAGTATCCCTGAAAATATTATCAAGGTCGAGCCTTGCCGCCATGGTAAAAAACCGGTAAGCATCTTCAGAATAACCCAGTTCAGAGGCGGCAATACTAAAAATTGAAGGAGAAAGTGACGAATCATGGGTGGTAATCGGCTCATAGTATTGATAATTGCGCTGCTTCTGTTCCAGTGTAAAATCGTCTCCAAGAAGCAGCTGGGCCAGGATTACATCCGGCTGTTTACAAACCTGGTAACGGTAAATAACCAGGGGATGGTAAAAAAGCAGCAGTGGGTACTGACCGGGCGGTGTCGTGCTGAAATCCCATAACTCCTTGTCAAAAAAACTGTCATCCTGAGGATGCACTTTTAGATTATCATCATAAGGGATGTAAACCGCTTCTGCTGCGATCTGCCAGTCCTCAACCTCTGCTTCCTTTAAATCAAGTTTTTCAACCAGGCGCCGGTATGTTTCAGGATGTTCTTTTTTCAATAAGCGCGCAGTTTGATGGGCATAATTGAGATGCCACCTGGCCATCAGGTTCGTGTAGCAGTTATTGCTTACCAGGGCAGTATATTCATCAGGACCGGTCACCTCATTATAGCAAAACAGGTTTCCTTTAGAAGGTATGTAAGCGCCCAGATCTTCCCAGAGGCGGGCTGTTTCAAAAATAATCTCGGCCCCGCAGTCAAGCATAAAAGAAAAATCGCCGGTTACCTCAATATACTTGCTGATAGCATAAGCGATTGCAGCATTTATATGATACTGCGCCGTGCTTGCCGGGTAATACGAGGACCCTTCTTCACCGGCTATAGTGCGCCAGGGATATAATGCACCCCGGTAGTGGGAAAGATCCCTTGCCCTGCTGCGGGCATAATCAAGGATACTGTAACGAAACTCCAAAAGTTTACGGGCCAGGTCAGGGAACAGGGCGGAAAAAAACGGAACCATATATATTTCTGTATCCCAGAAGTAATGGCCATCGTAACCCTCGCTGGTCAGTCCTTTAGCGGAAATGCCGGTTCCACCCTTTGTGCAGGCCCCCTGCATAAGATGAAAAAGATTAAAACGCAGCCCCTGTTCAGCCCTTAAGTCACCTGATAGATTCAGGCCGGCATTTTCCCAGTATTCTCTGAAAAACTCTTTCTGATCTTTTAATAGTTCCTGAAAACCCTTATTTTTCGCCTCAGTAACTGTCTCCAGGGCTAATTGAGACAACTTTTCAACGGGTTCGTCAAGCGAGGTGTAGTAGGCAGCATACTTCTCAAAAGTTATTTTTTTTTGACGGCGGCCCTCAATACGGAACCGGATTGCAGCCTGATCGTCCTTTTGCTCTCTCTCTATCCCGGCTAAACCTTTTCCACACAGGTGGTTTTCCATGCTGCAGGCCAGGTACAACCCTGATCGCTTTGTTTTCTGACTGATCACAGCATGGGTACCTTCAACAGATAGATCGGTTACTTCCAGGCCCAGTCCCTTCAGTCTTGCTGTAAAACGGGGGTCTTCTTCTTCATGGATATTGTTATCGACATCCCCGTTCAGGCCGGACCTGATCGTAATCGGCCCTGAAAAGTTTAGCGGCCTGACCTCGTACTTAAAAGCAATAAGATGGCAGGAATTAAAGGAAACCAGCCTCTGGATCTTAATCTCCACATCCCTGCCCCGGGGTGATCTCCAGGTAACCTCCCTGGTCATGAAGCCTTTCTTCATATCGAGAATCCGCTTATAATTGATTACCGTTCCGCTGTCCATGCTGAAGCGTTCACCTTCCAGGTACAGTTCAATAATTTTACTGTCAGTTACATTAAGCATCGTCTGGGTATTAATGGCATACCCGTACCCTTTTTCAGCATGAGGAATTGGAACAGACTCATAGAATCCGTTAATATATATACCGTCCATGGTGCCGTTAACCTTACCGGGAAGGCCTTCTTCGAAAGTGGCCCGGATGCCGAGATAACCATTACCAAGAGCAAATATTGTTTCATTCTGCAGGATATTATCAAGTATAAACTGATCTTCAATGATCTGCCACGAGTTAAGGGGGTAAAGCGGCGGATGTTCGAGCATTAGCTGTTTCACTAGATTATAACAAACCCCTTTATTAATAATTTCATTCTCTTTCCGTGTAGATGATGAACCGGGTAACGCTGTAAACCTGTCCGGACAGAGCCTTCAATTTAAATAATTTCTATTTCCCGGTGTTTATTAATCAGCGCTTTTGCCCGGGGTAAAGCACCCCGGGCAAAAGCCTGATATTGCTCTTCTGATACATAACCTTCCCGGAACTTATTCTGACGGGAAACCGGTCAGTTCTTCCAGGTCCAGCTCAAGAATTTCAAACGCGTCTGCAGCATTCGTCTGACCAGTCAACACATCGTGCACTGCATTGTAAAACAGCTCGGAAACAGCTGCATACTGGGGAGCGGTTACTGTAGAGGGACGGGCAACTGCATTAATGAAAACGTCGTAAAGGGTATCGAAAAACGGGGCTGCCTCCAAAACCTCGTCATCGTCATAAAGGTCCATGATCGTCGGGTTAAAAGTTCCTTCAACGGCCCTGTACTTCTGTCCATCATGAGACGCCATGAACAGGGCTACATCAGCCGCTATTTCAGGGTTCTCACTGTATGTGCTAACTGCCAGCTGCCAGCCGCCGAGAGTCGCAGCGCCTGATCCGCTTCGGCCTGCCGGCAGGGGCGAAACATCAAAAACATCTGCCACGGCACTGCCTTCTTCAAGGCTGGTAGCGTAAGCATAGGGCCAGTTGCGCATAAAGGCAGCATTGCCAGCATGCCAGACTGCACGTGAATCTTCCTCAGCCATTGTAGTCACACCTTCAGGTGAAATCGTGCCGACCCAACCTGCTGCCTGGTCAACAATTTCGATTGCGTTCTCGTTATTGATTGTGATCACGCCATCCGGGCTGATAATTTCACCGCCATCATTGGAGGCAATCCATTCCAGGGCATCGCAGGTCAACCCTTCATAAGCATTTCCCTGCCAGACAAAACCCCAGAAATCCGGGTTCTCTTCACGTTCGCCATCCTGGATAATCTGTGCAGCTTCTTCTAGATCATCCCAGGTCTCAGGCACATCCAGCTCGTATTTTTCTAACAGGTCGGTGCGATAGTAAAGAAGCCCCGCATCTGTAAACCAGGGAATTCCGACCAGCCTGCCATCTACGGTGTTGTTTTCGATTATAGCCGGGAAGTGATCGTCAGCTACTGCATCGGCCCCGTACTCATAAAGATCTACAAAGTGCTCCGCTAAGTCTCCGGGCCAGATTACGTCAATCTGGTAAACATCGACTTCAGGACTCCGGGCTTCAAAAAACTGCAGGTAGAGGCCCAGGCGGTCATCTGCCATATCGGGTGTATCGAGAACATCAACTGTAACCCCATCGTTGGCCTCGCTGTACATTTCCGCCAGGTCCCTGGTCAATTCCAGTTCCATACCCACTGCACCGGCAGCAACTGTGATCACGACCTCATCAGGATCGACAATCTCCGGCTCATCAGGCTCAGGTTCGTCTACAATCTCCTCAGGCTCACCACAACCGGCAGACATGAGCATGATCGCGGCAAGCAGTAATGCGAATCCAAACAGCCATTTACTCTTTAGCATAGTGTCTTCCTCCTCTTTTAAAGTATTGACACACAAAAACCCTCCAGCACTAAATTGAACTGACTGCTTCACATCCCCCCTTTTCCAGTCAATAAAACCTAATCCACATTCTAACCTTTTACCGCTCCCGCAGTTAAACCGGCCACTATGCGGCGCTGGAAAATCAGGACCAAAACCACAAGCGGCACCGTAACCAGGGTGGCGGCAGCCATAATTTCTCCAAACGGTTCCTGGCGGGCTACTGCCCCGGCGAAATAGGCAATCGCTACGGGTACTGTGCGTGCCGATGGATCAATTGAGGTAAAGGTCAGGGCAAAAAGATACTCGTTCCAGGCCGCGATAAAAGCAAGCAGACCGGTTGTAACCAGGGCCGGTGCCGTAAGCGGCAGCAAAATACGGCGAAAAGTCTGGAACGGTGTAGCCCCGTCAACCTGGGCAGATTCCATCAGGGCATCGGGCAGCCCCCTGAAAAAGGAAGTCAGAACCCAGGTCGTAAAGGGCAGGGTAAAAATCATATACGAGAAGATCATGCTGATCCTGGCCGACAGGCCCAGGGCTGTGATCACCGCGTACAGTCCGGTCAAAACTGTTACCTGCGGAAACATGGTCATGGCCAGAATCAGGTACATGGCAGGTTTTCTGCCCCGAAAACGCAGCTTGCCCAGGGCAAAAGCAGCAAATGATCCGGCAATTAAAGCGAGGACTGTTGTAGATGTGGCTACTATGGTGCTGTTTGCCAGGCCGCGTAAAAACTGGCCGTCGGTTAGAACAGCAGAATAATTTTGAAAGGTCGGCGAAAATTCCAGGGTTACCGGATCCCTTGGAACCGCTGTAGCAGGGGTCATAAAAAGCTGGGATTCTGTTTTCAACGATGAGTTAACGGCCCAGTAAAACGGGAACAGCAGGTAAAACAGGATAAATATAATCATAAAGTTAAAACCTGCTCTTTTTAAAAGGCCGGAGATGCTTGCTTTCTTTTTCATTCCTCATCAGCTCCCAGCATTTTAATATAAGAAATTGCAAAGACAAAGATCAAAATAAATATGATGACCCCGATTGCCGACGCAAGCCCCATGTTACGATTGTTAATCAATTGAAAATAGTTATAACTGGCCATCGAATAGGTGCTGCTGCCCAGCATGACCTGGAAGATATCGAACACCCTTAAAGCATCAAGGGTTCTGAAGATCAGGGCCACGGCCATAGCAGGCTTTAAAAGGGGCAGGGTGATGGCAAAAAATTGTCTGATTTTACCAGCTCCGTCAATTTCCGCAGCTTCAAAAATATCTTCAGGCATTGTCTGCAGACCGGCCAGCAGCAGCAGGGCCATGAATGGAGTAGTTTTCCAGACATCGACGGCAATTAAAGCCGATAACTGGTAACTCCCCGAAGCAAGAAAAGCGATCGGGCTGTCGATAACCCCTAAGCGATCTAATAAAGCATTAAACATACCGATCCTGCTCGGGGCCAGCATCCACTCCCACATCCGGGCGGAGACAACAGTAATCACAGCCCAGGGAACCAGCATGGCAGCCCTCATGGACCCCCTGAATCTGAATTTACTGTTAACCACCAGGGCAATCGCCAGCCCGAGAATTAATTCAATTAAAACTGAAACAACAGTAAATACGAGCGTATTTTGCACACCATCAATAAAGTTGGTATCGGTTGCCCCGATTACATAGCGCTTACCAAAAAAATCAAACTGTTTATATTCACGGTAGCGTCTGGGTTCCCTGGGCAGAACATCCAGGGGGCGTTCAAATATTTTTTCTCCTGTATCGGAATCAACCAGTTGTTCTCCGCTGGATTCATCCAGAACCGGTTCAAGTTCTGTGATATGCACGCTCAGCAGGCGGCGGTAATTATCAAACCCGACAAAACTGGTCTCTTCGCCGCTGGCAAAAACCCGGTCAGTAAAGCTGGTATAGAAAACCTGGACTAAAGGATAAAAAGCAATAGCTACGATAATAATCAGTGCCGGCAGAAGCAGCTTTAAAGCAAGCCGTTCTTCACGTTTGCCCAGGTCAGATAACCCGGTTTTTTTAAAAGCAGGCCTTTTCTTTGAAGACTCATGATCATTTTTTTCAGCCACCTGTCCCCCTCCTTAATTAATCATATTGGTCAAGTCTCATTAAACGATCGGCTTTTCAACCCGGCCCTTACCTGCCGTGCTGTCCCTGAAAATAATCTTATGGGGCAAAACAACCTCCCATCGATCAATATCATCTCCTTCAATCAGCCTGATTAATTTTTCCGAGGCAAGCCTTCCCATTTCCTCGATGGGCTGACGCACTGTCGTCAGGGTCGGATGGTAATAAGAAGCCATCGGAACATCATCAAAACCGGCCACTTCAATATCCCCGGGAACGCGCAAGCCGTGATCGATTATCGCTTTGATCGCTCCAAAAGCCATCAGGTCACAGGCTACAAAAAGAGCTTCTGGGTATGCATTTTTTCCAAGCAGCAACTTGGTGGCCAGATAGCCGTCTATTGTTTCAAGCGAACCGGTTTTTACCAACTCTTCATCGTAGACAATGCCGTGCTTGTCAAGCGCATCCCAGTAACCGACAAACCGGTCTCTTCCCGTGTATTGATCAGCCAGTGAGCCCCTGATCATGCCAACCCGCGTGTAGCCCTTCTCTAAGAAATAACTGGTCATATCAAAAGCAGCCCTGTAGTTGTCAATACGAATTCCGATCAACCGATTCTGGTTGCAACTGACATTAACCAGCGCTGCAGGCAGATAAGAAATTGCAAAAAAAGATTTATGTTCTTTTAACAAATTTGAAGTTAAAAAAATGATGCCGTCGACTCGTTTGTCTTTAAGCATCATCAGTAGGTCAATTTCTTTTTCAGGAGAGCCGTGCGAATTACAGATAAATATATTATATCCGCTGCTGTGCGCTATCTCTTCAATTCCCTTGACTAAAACTGAAACAAAAAGGTTGGCAATGTCAGTAACCACAACACCAATAGTCCGGCTTTTTTTGCTGACAAGGCTCCGTGCTGCCGGGTTAGGCTTAAAATTGAGTTCTTTAATCGCCTCCAAAACCTTCAAACGGGTATCTTTGCTGACCGGTTTTGAGTCGTTAAGCACCCTTGATACGGTCGCTTTAGAAACACCGGCTTTTTTTGCCACCTGCCCAATCGTCGCATCCATCAGGCAAACCTCCCACGGTAATTTAATTATAGGAAACCGGTTTCCCGCTGTCAAGTGTTTTATTTGATTTATGAAATTATTCCACCCGGCAAGCTTATTGTGCCGCTGATCTGGAAGCACATGTCAACCCCTTTTTGCACAGGTGATTTTAAACTTTTCCTATTTAGCGGTTACTTTTCAGCTACCGGTCATCACCGGAAAACCTAAATGCTGGCGATCAGCAGCCCTGGCAAACTTGTCATGGCAACCATTAAGTGTTAAGATCAAGAAAGTATAATACGGAAGATTTTGTAAAATAAATCGTTTTCACAACACTTGTCTATGGAGGTGTCATTATTGAGTAAGTTGATTGAAACAATGGATGGCAACACAGCTGCTTCCTATATCGCTTACGCCCTGAGCGATGTAGCGGCAATCTATCCAATTACACCGTCCTCGCCGATGGCCGAGGTCTGCGATGAATGGGCCGCTTATGGCCGAAAAAATATTTTCGGACAAACTATGCGTGTCGCTACCATGCAATCTGAAGCAGGAGCAGCGGGAGCAGTGCACGGATCACTGGTAACCGGTGCCCTGACCACAACCTTTACTGCTTCACAGGGTTTGTTATTAAAAATCCCGAACATGTACAAAATATCGGGCGAGCTTTTACCTTCAGTCTTCCATGTCTCAGCACGAGCGCTTTCTACCCACGCCTTGTCAATTTTCGGTGATCATTCCGATGTTATGGCCGCAAGACAAACAGGTTTTGCGCTTATTGCCTCCGGGTCGATCCAGGAAGTAATTGACATAGGCCTGGTCGCCCACCTGGCTACCCTGAAAACGAGAGTACCCTTTTTACACTTTTTTGACGGCTTCAGGACGTCGCACGAAGTGCAGAAGATTGAACTGATCGATTATGAAGACATTAAGAAGCTGGTCGACTGGGATGCTATCAGGGCTTTCCGCGGCCGCGCCCTTAACCCGGAAAACCCGCACCAGCGTGGAACAGCCCAGAACCCCGATATCTACTTCCAGAACAGGGAAGCCGCAAACAGTTACTACCTGGAAACTCCCGAACAGGTCGAAGCGGTCATGGAACAGATCTACGAACTAACCGGCCGCCGCTATAACCTCTTCGATTACTGCGGCGCACCCGATGCTGAATCTGTTATAGTCTGCATGGGTTCTGCCTGTGAAACTGTTGAGGAAACGGTTAATTACCTCAATAAGCAGGGTGAAAAAGTGGGGCTGATCAAGGTCCGCCTGTACAGGCCGTTTTCCAGGGAACATTTCCTGGCCGCTTTGCCTGATACCTGCAAAAATATTGCCGTTCTTGACCGGACCAAGGAACCGGGTGCACTGGGAGAACCGCTCTACCAGGATGTATGTACGGCCTTAATGGAAGTACAGCAAACTCCGCAGATTCTTGGCGGCCGTTACGGTTTGGGCTCAAAAGAATTTAATCCCTGTATGGCCAAAGCTGTCTTTGACAACCTGAACTCGGATCAACCGAAGAATCACTTCACCGTCGGTATTTACGACGACGTTACCCATACATCTCTTGAAGTGCCTGACTGCCTGCACACTTCTCCCGAAGGCACCTACCGGGCCAAGTTTTATGGTCTCGGGGCGGACGGCACGGTCGGCGCCAACAAAAACAGCATCATTATCATCGGTGACAATACTGACCAGTATGCCCAGGGCTACTTTGTTTACGATTCCAAAAAATCGGGAGGCATTACCGTTTCACACCTCCGCTTTGGGCCTACTGCAATTCAATCCACCTACCAGATAGACCAGCCGGATTTTGTGGCCTGCCACAACCCTTCATTCGTTGCACGGTATGATGTTCTTGAGGGAATTATAGATAACGGCGTATTTCTGCTGAATTCCGACTGGACCGTTGAACAGATGGAAGAACACCTTCCGGCAGAAATGAAGCAGACAATCGCCCGTAAAAACCTGAAATTTTATAATATCGACGCATTTAAAATTGCCGGCGAAATCGGCCTGGGCGGCAGGATTAATGTTATTATGCAGGCCGCATTCTTCAAACTGTCAGAAGTAATCGAACCCGAATTAGCCTTTAAGCAGATCGAGAAAATGATTGAGAAGTCTTATGGCAAAAAAGGCCCTGAGATAGTTGAAAAGAATGTTTCCGCCATCTATAAAGCTTTGGAAGCGCTTGAGGAAATCAAGTACCCTGAAAGCTGGGCTGATACGGACAAAGGCGCTACCTTTGAACCTGAGGACGCTCCGCAGTATGTCTGCGATACAATCTACCCGATGATTGAACTAAAAGGGGACGATCTGCCGGTAAGCGCCTTTAACGCCGACGGCACCGTTCCAACCGCAACAACCCGCTATGAGAAGCGGGGTATTGCCATCCAGGTACCTGTATGGATCTCCGCAAACTGCATCCAGTGCAACCAGTGCTCTTTTGTTTGCCCGCACGCAGCGATACGGCCGTATGTAGCCCGCAGTGAAGACCTGAAGGGCGCACCCGAAAGCTTTACAACAATAGAGGGCAGCGGCAAAGATATAAAAGGGCTGCAGTATCGTATCCAGGTTACCCCGCTTGACTGCACCGGCTGCGGAAACTGCGTCGATATCTGCCCGGCAAAAGAAAATGCCCTGGAGATGAAGCCGCTGGAAGCAGTTAAAGATGTGGAAGACGCTAATTTCCGCTATGCCGAAAACCTGCCTGACCCGGACCTGGACACAGCATCCCACACGGTACGCGGCAGCCAGTTCCGTAAACCACTCTTTGAGTTTTCCGGCGCCTGTGCAGGCTGTGGTGAAACTCCTTACGTTAAGGTAATTACCCAGCTGTACGGCAACCGGATGTTGGTTGCCAATGCCACAGGATGCTCTTCCATATACGGGGGCAACGCCCCAACAGTGCCTTACACGGTTGACAGCAGGGGCAGGGGGCCCGCCTGGGCCAGTTCGCTTTTTGAAGATAACGCCGAGTTCGGTTACGGCTACTCGCTGGCGGTAGTGCAATTAAGAGCCAGATTGATCGAACAAGTCGGGCAGCTTATAGAAACCGGTGTTTCGGAACCTTTAAAGAAGGCGCTGCAAAATTGGCTGGAGGTTAAAGACGAGGGTGAAGCTTCGCTGAAATCTGCCGATGAGGCGCGTGATCTGCTTGAGCTGGAAAAAACCCGTCCAGATAATGAAGAGCTCCTCAAGCAGATTAAAGAAAATGCAACCCTGATGCCCAAACGTTCGATCTGGATTTTCGGCGGGGACGGTTGGGCTTACGATATTGGCTTCGGTGGCCTCGATCACGTTATCTCCACAGGCGCAGATGTAAACATCCTCGTTATGGATACCGAGGTTTACTCCAACACCGGCGGACAGTCATCGAAATCAACCCCGACCGGTGCCATCGCCAAATTTGCCGCTGCAGGAAAAGAAATGCGCAAAAAAGACCTGGGCTTAATGGCTGTAACCTACGGTTACGTTTATGTTGCCATGGTCTCAATGGGAGCGAACAAAAACCAGTTCATGAAAGCACTGGTTGAAGCTGAATCCTACCCCGGACCATCTATAATCATCGCCTATTCGCCCTGTATTGCCCACGGTATCGATATGAGCAAGAGCCAGCGCGAAGGCAAGCTGGCGGTCGAATCGGGTTACTGGCCGCTTTACCGTTACAACCCGCTACTGACAGCAGAAGGCAAAAACCCGTTTATCCTTGATTCGAAAGAGCCAAAAGAAGACCTGAAAACCTTCATGATGAATGAAGTCCGCTTCCGGGCCCTGACCAAGGAATTCCCGGAACGAGCCGATATGCTCTTTAAAAAAGCGGAGCAGGTATCTAAAGAAAGACTGGAAATGTATAAAAACCTGGCTGCAGCACAGACCGATAAAAAAGAATAGCCTGTTTAAGGCAAATATCAACATAAAGATAAATGTAACTGCTCAGCCTGGATTGCCATGATATCATAAAGCCTGCCCAAAAAAGCTGTAGCGAACATATAGTGCAGGCATGGGAATGCCGGAAAACGAAACT